>CAYLJK010000186.1:0-5832 GCA_964383975.1 uncultured Gemmatimonadales bacterium
GCGCCAGCATAGTCGCCCACGCCGCGGTCTCGGGGGCCAGGGCGTCGTGCGCCACCACGCGGTTGAACAGGCCGAGGCGCTCGGCCTCCCGCGCCTCGAGCATCTCGGCTCCGAAGATCAGCTCGAGGGCCCGGGCCGACCCCACGAGGCGGGGAAGGAAGTACGTCCCGCCCCAGTCGGGGTGCAGGCCGATGCGGCCGAAGACCTGGCCGAGCTTCGCCGTGTCAGCCGCGATGCGGAGGTCGCAGGCGAGGGCGAGGTTCGCGCCGCCGCCTGCCGCCACGCCGTGGAGGGCGCAGAGCACCGGCTGCGGAGCCTCACGCATCACCCGGTACACGCCGCGCGCTCCGTCCACCAGCCGGCGGCCGGTGGTCTCGTCCTGGCGCTCCAGAATCTCCTTCAGCACGCCCGTGTCGGCGCCGGCGCAGAACGCCCGCCCGGCGCCCGTGAGCACGATGCAGCGGACCAGCGGATCGTGCGCCAGGTCGTCCAGCGCGTCCCGCAGCTCGCGCACCATGTCCACCGTGAACGCGTTGAGCTGCGCGGGCCGGTTCAGGGTCACCGTACCCACGCCCTCGCTGATGTCGAGCAGGATGGTCTCGGCGTCCATGGGCATGTCCTGTTCGGGACGCGGGATTCGGGAGTCGGGAATCAGGCGGAGTCCCGAACCCCGATCCCCGATTCCTGATGCTCGACGATCATCGCGATCCCCTGTCCCACTCCGATGCACATCGTCGCCAGTCCGTACCGAACCGCGCGCTTCCGCATCGCGTGCACCAGCGTCGTCAGGATGCGCGCGCCGGAGGCCCCAAGCGGGTGGCCGAGCGCGATGGCGCCGCCGTGCACGTTCACCGCCTCGTCGCGGAAGCCCAGCTCCCGCACGCAGGCCACCGCCTGAGCGGCGAACGCCTCGTTCAGCTCGACGAGCCCGATGTCCTGCACCGCGAGCCCGGCCCGCGCGAGCGCCTTGCGCACCGCGGGCACCGGCCCCAGGCCCATCACGTCCGGCGCCACGCCAGCCACCGCGGACGCCGCGACGCGCGCCATCGGGCGCAGGCCGTGTCGCGCGGCGAAGGCCGCACTCGTCACCAGCAGCGCCGCGGCCCCGTCGTTGATCCCCGAACTGTTCCCCGCGGTCACGGTCCCGTCCGCCGCGAACGCCGGCTTCAGCCCAGCGAGTGCCTCCGCCGTGGTCTCCGGCCGCGGATGCTCATCCCGGTCCACCGCCGTGGCGCCGTGCCTCCCCGCCGCCGTGCCCTCCACCTCGACCGGCACCACCTCCTCCGCGAACACTCCGGCCTTCATCGCCTCCGCCGCTCGCCGCTGACTGGCCAGCGCGAACGCGTCCTGGTCCGCGCGCGAGATGCCGCGCTCCCGGGCCACCCGTTCGGCCGTCTCGCCGAGGGAGATCGTCCACGCCCGGGGCATGGCCGGATTGACGAACCGCCACCCGATCGTCGAGTCCGCGACCGCCGGCGCGCGGCGGGACCACGGCTCGCCGTTCTTGAGCTGCACCACCGGCGATCGGGTCATGGACTCCACGCCGCCGGCGATGATGCACTCGGCCTCGCCGGCGCGGATCGCGTGCGACGCGCTCACGACCGCCTGGAGCCCCGAGCCGCACAGCCGGTTGACCGTCTGTCCCGGCACCTCGACGGGCAGCCCGGCGAGCAGCGCCGCCATCCGGCCGACGTTGCGGTTGTCCTCCCCGGCCTGGTTCGCGCAGCCGAGGATGACGTCGTCCACGAGGGCGGGGTCGAGCCCCGTGCGCGCGAGCAGCGCCCGGATCGGCACCGCGGCCAGGTCGTCGGGCCGCACCCCCGCCAGCGCGCCCCCGTGCCGGCCGACGGGGGTGCGGACGGCGTCGATGATCAGCGCCGCTGTCATCGGCGGTCAGCGGGGCACAGCGGTGCAGGGGCACGGCGAGCGCTCGGCCGGTGCCGTTGCCGCCCCACCGTGCCCCGGTTCCTCCGTGCGTGCGGCCTCACAGTCCCACCCACACCGACTTCGTCTCCAGGTACCCCTCAAGCGCCTCGCGCCCGAGGTCGCGGCCGAAGCCGCTTGCCTTGTAGCCGCCGAACGGCGCGGCGGGATCGTAGACGTTGTACGTGTTGATCCACACCGTCCCCGCCTTCAGCGCGCGGGCCACGCGATGGGCCTTCGACACGTCCTTCGTCCAGATCCCCGCCGCGAGGCCGTACATCGAACGGTTGCCCAGCGCGACGGCCTCGTCCACGTCGTCGAAGGTCAGCACCGCGAGCACCGGGCCGAAGATCTCCTCCTCGGCGATGGTCATCCCCGGCTGGACGCCGTCGAAGACCGTGGCCTCGACGAACCACCCCCGCCCGTTCACCTGGGCCGCGCGGCCGCCGGCCACCGCGACCGCGCCTTCCGCCGTCCCTTTCGCGATGTAGCCGAGCACCGTCTCCTGCTGCCGCTGCGAGACGACGGCGCCCAGCCGGGTGTTCCGGTCGAACGGGTCCCCGGGGACCAGCGTCTTCGCCCGCGCGGCCAGCGCCTCGACCACCTGGTCGTGGACGCCGCGCTCGACCAGCAGCCGCGAGCCCGCCGCGCACACCTCGCCCTTGCCGTAGAAGATCCCCGTCTGGGCGCCGCGGACGGCGGAGGGGATGTCCGCGTCCGCGAAGACGATGTTCGGCGACTTGCCGCCCAACTCCAGCGTGACGCGCTTCACCGTGTCGGCGGCCTCGCGCATGACGCGCCGGCCCACCTCCGTGGATCCGGTGAAGGCGATCTTGTCCACACCGGGGTGCCGGACCATCGCGGCGCCGGCCGTCGCGCCGCCCCCCGGCACGACGTTGAACGCCCCGGCCGGGAAGCCCGCCGCCTCGAACACCTCCGCCAGGAGCAGCACGCAGAGCGGCGTCTCGGAGGGGGGCTTGCTCACCACCGTGCAGCCGGCCGCGAACGCCGGCGCGAACTTCCAGACCGCGAGGTTGAGGGGGAAGTTCCACGGCGTGATCGCCCCGACCACCCCGACCGGCTCCTTCAGCGTGTAGGTGAGGAAACGCCCGGTGACGGGGAGCGTGTCGCCGGTGATCTTGTCGGCCCAGCCCGCGTAGTAGCGAAGGGTGTCCACCGACATCGCGACGTCGATCCCGGACTCGAAGAGCGGCTTGCCGTTCTCTCGCGTGATGAGCGCGGCGAACTCGTCGCGGCGCGCCTCCAGGGCGTCGGCCGCGCGGGCGAGCAGCCGGCCGCGCGCGCGGGCGGCGAGCCCGCGCCACGCGTCCGACTCGAGGCACGCGCGGGCCGCCTCGACGGCGCGGTCCACGTCGGCCGCGTCCCCCTCGGCGACCTCCGCGAGCAGCTCCTCGGTCGCGGGGTTCACGACCGCGAAGCGCCGGCCTGTGGAGGCCGGCGTCCACGCCCCACCGATCCAGCAGTCCTGCCGCACTACTCGGCCTTGAAGGACGGCATCCGCTTCTCGACGTACGCCCCGATGCCCTCCTTCGCGTCCTGGCTCTTGAAGAGCAGGGACTGCAGCTCGCGCTCGATGGCGAGCCCGTACTCCAGCGGGACCTCCAGCCCGGACTGCACGGAACGCTTGATGTGCCCGACGGCCATCGCCGCCTTGTTGGGCGGGCAGAACTGGCGCGCATAGGTGAGCACCTGCTCCCACCACGCGTCCGGCGCCGCGTCCCAGACCTCGTTGACGAGGCCGATCTCCTTCGCGGTGTCGAACGACATCTGCGTGCCGGTGACCATCAGCTCGATGGCCTTGGCCTTGCCGAGCAGGCGGGCCATGCGCTGCGTGCCGCCGGTCCCGGGGAGCACGCCGAGGTTCACTTCAGGGAGGCCGATCTTGCCGGCCTCCTTGCGGGCGATGCGAAGGTCGGCCGCCATCGCGATCTCGAGCCCGCCGCCCACCGTGTGGCCGTTCAGCGCGGCGATGACCAGCTTCGGCGTCTGCTCGAGCCGGCTCAGGGTCTCGTTGGCGTGGAGGCAGAAGTAGTACTTGAACCGCGGCGTGACCCGGTTCAGCATGGCGATGTTCGCGCCCGCCGAGAAGAACTTGTTCCCGGCGCCCCGCAGCACGATGACGTGCGCGTCGTCATCCATCCGCGCCCGCAAGATGGCGGCGTCGAGCTGGAGGTTCATCTCGTAGGTGTACGTGTTCGCGGGGGGGTCGTTCAACTGGATGACCGCGACCCCCTGGTCGGTCCAGGAGTCGATCAGCATCCGCTCCGTCCCCACCGCCGCCTGCTGTACCGTCGCCGTCATCGGGTCGTGACCTCCACGGGATAGCCGTTCAAGAACAGCTTGGTGATGGTGTCCGCAAGCTCCTCCGGCCGGACCGGGCCGGTGGGCTGGTACCAGGTGTAGATCCAGTTCATCATCCCGAACAGGGTGAATGCCGCGACGCTGCGGCGGTTGCGCTCCCCGGGGCCCCAGTTGTCCAGGGCGGCGAGCAGTTGGAGCATCAGGTCCACGTAGGCGCGCTTGATGCGCCGCAACTCGTCCAGCATCTCGCCGGATAGGGACTCGGCCTCGTGGGCCAGCACCTTCATCTCGGCCATGTGCTGGGTGAAGAAGACGACGTGATGGCGGATGAAGGCGGCAAGCTTCGCCTCGTTGGTCGGTTCGCGGGCGACGGCGTCCTTCGCCCCCTGGAGAATCCGCTCGAAGATGGCCTTCTGAATCTGGAAGAGCAGGTCCTCCTTGCCCTTCACGTAGTAGTACATACCGGCCAGACTCATGCCGGACGCCCGGGCGAGGTCGCGCATGGAGGTTCCCGCGTAGCCCTTCTCGGCGAACACCCGGGCCGCGTGGGAGAGGAGGCGATCACGACGATGGTCGTAGCTTGCCATGGAGTGGTCCCGAACAGGGTTTCGAACGGACGTTCAGGGACAATATCGGTCGCCTTTAACGTGTGGCGCAAGGCATCGTCCAAATGGCAGAACCGATGGGAGCCCCGGCCACGGCGCAGGCCGCCGATTCCGAGCTGATCGCCCGGTACCTGGCGGGCGACGAACGGGCCGCCGCCGAGCTGGTGGAGCGGCACGCGCGGCCGCTGGCCCGCTTCCTGGCGGTGCAGGGGGCCCCGGACGACGAGCTGGAGGACATCGCGCAGGACGCCTTCTTCAAGGCGTTCCGCTCGCTGCGGAGCTTCCGGGGCGGCGCGAGCTTCCGGACGTGGCTGTTGACGATCGGCAGCAACGTGCTGCGGGACCGGCGGCGGCAGTGGCGGCGGCGTCCGGTCCTGGCCCTCGAGGCGGATGTCCCGGACCCGAGTTCGGACCCCTCGGGGGAGGCGGAGGCGGGGGCTACGGCCGAGCGCCTGGAGGCGGGACTCGGGAGGCTGGCGCGGCTCCAGCGCGAGGTATTCCTGCTGCGGGCGCAGCAGGGGCTGGAGTACGCGGAGATCGCGCGGGCGCTGGACATCAGTGAAGGGGCGGCGCGGGTGCACTATCACCACGCGGTGAAGCGCCTGAAGGGATGGCTGACATGAACGACCCTCTTCCGGACGATCTGCGGCGTGCCCTGGACGTGCTCGATGCGCGCGCCGAGGTGCGGGCGGCGCGCGTGGACGCGGGCCGGCTCGCCGGGCGGGTGTTGCACCGGCTGCGGGCGGAGCCGGCCGCGCCGGCGCGGCCGTGGTACGGGGCGCCGCGGGTGCTGGCCCTCGCGGCCGCGCTCGCGGTTCTCGCCGCGACCGCCGGCGTGGTGGCCGTGCGCACGCCCGGCGGGGCACCGGCGGTGGCTGCGGGGCTCCCGGTGGACTTGGGCACGGACAGCCTCGACCTGGGGGCGGACAGCGTGGTCCTCGCTGCCGTCGAGCAGGCACGGACGCTTAATGACTCGAGCGTG
>CAYLJK010000187.1:0-5805 GCA_964383975.1 uncultured Gemmatimonadales bacterium
TGCCATTCGGGTAGCGCTCACCGGCCAGCTCCGGCGGGAACTGCCGCTCCGCGATATGGGGGATCTGCTGCGCCGTGAACGCCACGACCTTCACGTTCGGGTCGTTGCGAAAGACCGTCAGGAAGTTGAAGAAATCCCGACCCGCGGCGCCGATGATGAGCACGCGCTTCATGGTGCGTCCTCCTCCTGCCCTAACCCTAGGGGCGGGGATGGAATCGTGCCAGAGGGGCGCTAAGTCCTTGAATGATTATGCATTAGCGGGAGAAACTCAGCGTCTGAGCGCCTCGTGCAGCACCCTTCCGTGCACCGGCTCCAGCGGGGTGACGCCCAGGACGCGGGCGAGTGTCGGGGCGATGTCCACCACCGAGACCCGACGAGCGACCGTGACTCGGCGGAACGGCGCCCCCCACAGGACCAGCGGCACGTGCGCATCGGCGACCGTGGGCTGGCCGTGCATCGCGTAGCCGACGCTGTCGAAGTACATGCCGCTCCGCAGCGTGATGAACAGCTCGGCGCCGATGTCGGGCGAGGCGAGGTTCCGCCACCAGCGCGCCACGTCGTCGCGCCCGGTGTCGGCGGCCAGCAGCGTGGGCCAGGTGTCCACGCGCCGCACGCCGCGCACGCGTCGCAGGTCGCGGCGCAGGGCCACGAGCAGCGTGTCCACGTTGACGCCGCGGGCTTCGAGCGGCCCGCGGTCCACGGACAGCATGCCGAGGTCGTTCTCGAACAGCCCGCGGGTCAGGCTGTCGGGCTCCTGGAGCGCCCGGCGGTAGCGCAGCAAGAGGGTGTCCAGCCGCACGTAACCCGCCGACGGGTGGCCGTGCAGCCGCGACCACTCGGGATACGGTGTGACGCCGTGGTCGCCGGTCAGCGAGATGACGATCGAGGCCGGGTCCCGCAGCGCGAAGAGCGAGTCGAGGAACCGCCCCAGCAGCCGGTCGAGCCGCACGATCTGGTCGTGGACCTCGCGGGAGCCGTGGCCCCAGGCGTGCCCGATGTAGTCCGTCGCCGAGAGCGAAATGGCGAGGAGGTCCGGCTGCGGCCCGCGGCCCAGATCGAGCCGGCGCAGCCCCTCGAGAGCCAGGTCCAGCGTGAGGGAGTCCAGGAACGGCGTGTTGAGGAATGCCCGCCAGGCGAGGGCCGTGTCGTCCGGGAGCGTGTAGGGGAACACGAACGCCCGCCCGCGGTTCTCGAACGGCATGGAGTCCGGTTCCGGGTACGCCTCAGGGGGAAGGAGCAGGTCCCAGACCGTGCCGGGGCGGCGCGCCGCGGTCGCCCGCTCGTTGTAGGCGCGCAGCCAAGCGGGGAGTGAGTCGGCGTAGTAGGTGCTGGTGGTGAAGCGGCCGCCTTCGTACCAGTACACCTGCTGGCGGGCCCGGCCGACCGGCAGGATGGCGCCGCGGTCCTTCCGCGACACCGACAGCGCGCGCGCCTCGGGCCACCGCGCCTGCATCCAGTCGAGGAGCGCCGTCCCCCGGAACCGCAGCGGGGACGCGCCTGGGCCCCGCACCTCCAGGAGGGGGGAGGCGCCGTCCCCGACCCCTTCCGCGTTCCGCGTGATGCCGGTCGAGACCGGGTGCCGGCCCGAGAGCACGGTGGCGTGGCCCGGCGCCGTCTCCGTCATCGCGTGGTCCTGGTAAGCCAGGGTGAAGACCGCGCCCTCACGGGTCAGGCGGGCGAGGCCACCCGTGAACTGCCGGCGGAACCGCACCAGGTAGTCGCCGCGCATCTGGTCCACCGTGATGTGGACGACGAGCGCCGGCGGCGCCGGCTGCTGCGCCGCGGACGGACCAGCGAGAGTGACGGCCGCGGCGAGGGCCGCGGCGACGGGTACGCGCGGAACGGTCACGCGCGCTGGTCCATCGGGACGAACGGCCGCCGGACCGGGCCGACGTAGATCTGCCGCGGCCGGGCGATCTTCTGCTCCGGGTCCTTGACCATCTCCTCCCACTGGGCGAGCCACCCGGGCAGGCGGCCGAGGGCGAACAGCACCGTGAAGTAGTCGGTCGGGTAGCCCATCGCCTGGTAGATGAGCCCCGAGTAGAAGTCCACGTTCGGGTAGAGCTTGCGGGCGATGAAGTACTCGTCTTCGAGCGCGATCCGCTCCAGCTCCAGGGCCATCTCCAGCTTCGGGTTCATCCCGGTCTGCTCGAACACCTCGTACGCCACCTTCTTGATGAGCTTCGCGCGCGGGTCGTATGACTTGTACACCCGGTGGCCGAAGCCCATCAGCCGGCCCTCGCCTCGCTTCACCTTCTCCACGAACGCGGGGATGCGGTCCTTCGACGCGATCTCGTCGAGCATCCGGAGCACCTGCTCGTTCGCACCCCCGTGCAGCGGCCCGTACAGTGCCGCCACGCCGGCCGAGATCGCCGAGAAGACGTCCACCCCGGACGAGGCGACCGAGCGCACGGCGTTGGTGGAGCAGTTCTGCTCGTGATCGGCATGGAGGATGAGCAGGATCTCGAGAGCGCGCTGGAGGACCAGGTTGGCCTTGTGCCGGCCGCCCACCGCGAACGTCATGTTGACGAAGTTGCCGATGTAGGTCAGTTCGTTGTCCGGGAAGACGAACGGCAGGCCGCGCGAGGCCCGGAAGGCGAAGGCGGCGATGGTCGGCAGCTTGGCGATGAGCCGGACCCGCTGCACGTAGCGGTTCCACGGGTCCCGGATGTCCTTCGCGTCCGGGTAGAAGGTCGAGAGCGCGCCGACGGCCGAGAGCAGCATCCCCATCGGGTGCGCGTCGTAGCGGAAGCCCTCGAGGAACTTGATGATGCTCGTGTGGACGTACGTGTGGTACCGGACGTCGTCCTCCCACTTGCGGAGCTGGTCCGCGGTGGGGAGCTCGCCTTCGGCGAGCAGGTACGCCACCTCCAGGAAGCTCGCGTGCTCGGCCAACTCCTCGATGGGGTAGCCCCGGTACTCCAGGATTCCGCGGTCGCCGTCGATGAACGTGATGGCGCTCCGGCACGACGCCGTGTTCATGAACGCCGGGTCGTAGCTCATCAGCCCGAAGTCGTCGGGGCCGGTCTTGACTTGGCGCAGGTCGTTGGCCCGGATGGTCCCGTGCTCGATCGGCAGCTCGTAGGACTTGCCGGTGCGGTTGTCGATGAGGGTGAGGCTGTTGGTCGGCATGCGTGCTCCACGGGGTGCGGCGGCCCCGGCGGCCGCGTCGCGGTCAAATATCGCCGGGCTGCACGACGTTGATAAGGCCGGTGTGCAGGTCGTACACCCAGCCGTGGAGGCGCGGGAGGCCCGGGGTCTCGTCCCACTGGCGCCGCACCACGGTGAGGCGGGCGAGGTGTTCGAGTTGGAGCCGCACGTTCTCCTCGACCACCGCCCGGAGGAACGCCTCGCCGTCGGGCAGCGGCCGGCCGGCGGCGGCGAGCGCCGCCTCGACCCGCTCCTTGGCGCGGTGCGCGATCATCAGCCAGTCCCCCACGTACGAGGCGGGGAGCCGCGGCTGGCAGGCGGCGCGCACGCCGCCGCACCCGTGGTGCCCGCACACGACGATGTCCGGGATCCGCAGCACGGTCAGGGCGAACTCGATCACCGAGGCAACGTTGATGTCGTTGTAGGCGACGATGTTGGCGACGTTGCGGTGGACGAAAACCGTGCCCGGGCCCACGTCCAGCACCTCCTCGATGGGGACGCGGGAGTCGGAGCAGCTGATGGCCAGGATCCGGGGATGCTGCCCGGCGGCGAGACGCTCGAAGAAGGCGGGATCGCGGGCGAGTTGCGCCGCGGCCCAGCGACGGTTCTTCTCAAGGAGGTCGGAGAGGGCCATGGGCTAGGAATCAGCCCCCGGCACCGCCGCTTGGCAAGTCGCGAAAGGACGGACGGCATGGGCCGCGCGGGCTCGGCGCTCGCAACGTTCCTCGAAGCCACGTTGCGCATCCGACCCGGCGAGGGCCGGCGGACGGCGCTCCTCTTCACGCACCTGCTGCTGGCCTCCGCCATCTTCATCCTCGGGCGCACCGTCCGCGACACGCTGTTCCTCAGCCGCTACCCGATCCGCTACCTGCCGTGGATGGTCGTGCTCTACGGCGTGGCGTCCGCGGTCACGGTCGTCGTGTACGCGCGCTTCGCCGACCGGGTGCCGCGCCACCGCCTCATCTTCGGCTCCACGGCCGTCGGCATCGTGACCTACCTGGCCACGTGGGGGTTCGTGCGCGCGGGCGTGGCGGTCGTGTACCCCGTCTTCTACGTGTGGTCGGAGGTCGTCGCCAACCTCTTCATCGTCCAGTTCTGGACACTGGCGAACGACCTGCACGATGCCCGCGCAGCCAAGCGACTCTTCGGCACCATCGGCGCGGCGCGCGTCCTCGGGGTGGTGCTGGTCGGGCTCGTGGCGGGCGCCGTCGTGAAGGCCATCGGCACCGCGCAGCTGCTCTTCGTCCTCGCGGGGCTGATGGCCGGCATCGCCGTCCTCGCCCTGCTCGTCGCGCGCGAGCCCCGCGCGGAGGCGGGCTTCCGCGCCGGCGTCGCCCCGCGGCGCCGCGGCCGGGCCCCACGCATCCTGGCCGACCCGTACGTGCGCGCGCTCGCGCTGCTGATCCTCCTCATCTTCGTGTCCCTCACCATCGGCGACTACCAGTTCAAGCGCATCGCGCGCGACACCTACGCCGAGGACGCTCTCGCCCGGTTCTTCTCGCTCTTCTACGCCGGGACGGGCATCGCCTCGTTCGTCTTCCAGATCGTGCTGACGCCGCGGATCCTGGCGCGGCTCGGCGTCGGCGCGGGCATGACGGTGATGCCCTCGGTGTTCGGCGTGGCCAGCGCCGCCCTGCTGTTCGGACCGCGCCTCGCCGTCGCCACGGTGATGAAGTTCTCGGACAACGGGTTCCAGTACACCATCCACGAGACGACGCTCCAGGCGCTGTACGTACCGTTCGCCCCGGAGGTGAAGGCGCGCACCCGGGCCCTCCTCGACGCCGTGGTGAAGCCGCTGAGCTACGGCGTCGGCGGCCTCGCGCTGGTCCTGCTGGCGCCGCACGTCCCGGTGCACCAGCTCGGCTACGTCACGGTGCCGGTGGTCGCGGCGTGGCTCGCCCTGATCCCGCTGGTGAAGCGCCGCTACACGCGCGCCCTCGAGGCGACGCTCTCGGCCCGCGGCGCCCTCGCGCTCGACCACGAGTATCTCCTCGACTCCGACGGCCGCGGCGTCCTGGTGCGGACCCTGGGCACCGGCACGCCGCGCCAGATCCTCATCGCGCTCGAGCAGCTGGCCGGCGAGCGGACCGCCAAGGTGACCGACGCCGTCGCGCGCCTCGCGTCCCATCCCGACGCCACCGTCCGAACGGCCGCGCTGTACCGGCTCGCGTGGGCGGGGGGCGCGGATTCCTCCGGCGCCCGTGCCGCCCTGGCGGATCCCAGCCCGGACGTGCGCGCCGCGGCGGCCGCCGCGTTCGCGGCGCTGGAGCAAGACGAGGCCGTCGAGGAGCTGGCCCCGCTCCTGTCGGACCCCGCACCCGACGTCCGCGTCGCCGCCCTCGCCGGCCTGCTGAAGCACGGGGGCGTCGAGGGCGGGATCGTCGGCGGCGCGGAGCTGGGCCGGCTGCTCAACTCCGGGTCAGAGGAGGATCGCGTCGCCGCGGCGCGCGCCCTGCGGCACCTGGGCCGCGGGGCGTACCGGCCGCTGCGCCGGCTGCTGAGCGACCCCGACCCGGCCGTGCGGCGCGCCGCGCTGAAGTCGGCGCCCGGCGTCGCCGATCCGCGCCTCATCCAGCAGCTCATCACCGCCCTTGGCGACCGCGCGGTGCGCTACCGCGCCGGCCAGGCGCTCGTGGCGATCGGGCGCCCGGCGGT
>CAYLJK010000188.1:0-3916 GCA_964383975.1 uncultured Gemmatimonadales bacterium
GGCGCAGCAGCTCCCCGCGTCCGATTCCACGGCGCTGGCGCGGCTCAACAGCTCGCCACGGCACGGCGAGTGGGTGATGATCAACGCCGGGCCGGGGGACTCGGTCAAGGCGTGGGTCGTGTACCCCGAGCGGCGCGACCGCGCGCCGGTGGTGGTGGTCATCCACGAGATCTTCGGGCTCTCGGACTGGATCCGCGGCGTGGCGGACCAGCTTGCGGCGGACGGCTTCATCGCCATCGCGCCCGACCTCGTGACGGGGAAGGGCCCGGGCGGCGGCGGGACGGAGTCGTTCGATCAGCAGGCGCTGGTCGCGGCGATCCGCACGCTCCCGGCGGATGAGGTGCAGCGGCGGCTCATCGCGACGGCGCGCTACGGGATGGCGCTCCCGGCGGCGCGGCCGCGCGCCGCGACGGTCGGCTTCTGCTGGGGCGGCAGCACCAGCTTCGCCCTCGCGACGGCCTGGACGGAGCTGGGCGCGGCGGTGGTGTACTACGGCGCCTCCCCCGCCGACAGCCTCCTCGGCCGCATCCGCGCGCCGGTCCTCGGCCTCTACGCGGGCGACGATGCCCGCGTGAACACCACCGTGCCCCCGGCCCAGGCCGCCATGCGGCGGCTGGGGAAGCGCTACGAGGTCGAGACGTACGAGGGGGCGGGGCACGGCTTCCTGCGCCAGCAGGCGGGGCGTGCCGGGGCCAACCTCCGGGCCTCCGAGCAGGCGTGGCCGCGGACGATCACGTTCCTGCGGCAGGTGCTGGGGCGCTGAAGCGGGATTAGCTTTCTCCCGTTCCCGAAACGCACCGAGACGAGGTCGCCGCCATGTACCCGTATTCGCTTCCACCGCTCCCCTACGAGCCGTCGGCGCTGGAGCCGCACATTGACGCCCTGACGATGCAGATCCACCACGGCAAGCATCACCAGGCGTACGTCACGAACCTCAACACCGCGCTGGGTGACTACCCGGACCTCCAGAAGCTGGACCTGGACGAGCTGCTGGGGGACCTGGCCCGCGTGCCGGAGAAGATCCGGACGGCGGTGCGGAACAACGGCGGCGGGCACTGGAACCACGCCTTCTTCTGGAAGCTGATGGCGCCCCGGGCACCGCCGGCGCCGAGCGGCGCGCTGGCGGCCGCCATTGACGCGGCCTTCGGCTCGTTCCAGACGTTCAAGGAGCAATTCGCGGCGGCGGCGATGGGCCGCTTCGGCTCCGGCTGGGCGTGGCTGCTCCGGGAAGGTGACGCGCTCACCATCACGAGCACGCCGAACCAGGACAACCCCGTCATGGAGGGGAAGCAGGCGATCTTGGGCCTCGACGTCTGGGAGCACGCGTACTACCTGAAGTACCAGAACCGCCGCGTCGAGTACATCCAGGCGTGGTGGAACGTGGTGAACTGGGACGAGGTGGCGAGGAAGTTCGGCAGGTAGCGAGGGGGGCGGGAGAGCGGGAGGGCGGGAGGGGACAGGCACCGAACACCAACGGGATGGTCCTGGTGCGAGACGTCGCGCTCCCGCCCTCTCGCCGCCTCTTCTTTCCCGCTCTCCCGCTTCCTCCAGGCGAATCCACCGCTTAGCTTTGTGCACCTGGCCCTGGTGGTGAAACTGGTAGACACGCCATCTTGAGGGGGTGGTGGCGCAAGCCGTGTCGGTTCGAATCCGACCCAGGGCATGACTGGCCACCGTAGCTCAGTGGTAGAGCTCTCGATTCGTAATCGAGCGGTCGTCGGTTCAAGTCCGACCGGTGGCTCTGGCAGCGTGGTCCCGCAGGGGAGCAGAGGAGCATGACCGTGAGCCAGCAGGGAAGTCGCCGCGGCCCGGGCCGCCGCAAGGGAACGGACCGTCGTGTCGCGAGCCGCCGCAAGAAGGTGCGTCGCGAGCGGCACATGTGGGTCGAGAAGGAACGGCGGGTCAGCAAGGACCGGCGGGGTCCGAAGGAGCGGCGGTCGGGCCGGGAGCGGCGCGTGGTGGAGGATCGCCGCCGGGCGTGATAGCGGACTTCGCCAGTACGCTGCGAACGGGGTGCCAGCTGGCGCCCCGTTCCGCGTTCATCCCATCGTGTGGCAGCTTAGAACAGCCTCCGGATCCGCTCCAGCAGCCCTGCTTCCGGGACCCGCCGCTCGCCGGTCACGAACCCCGCCGCCTCGATCGCCTCCCGCAGTGCCGCACCGGTCGGGTACCGGTCGTCCGGATCCCACGCGCACGCCTTCCGGAGCACCGCCGCGAACTCCGGCGGCACGTCCTTCCGCTCGGCCGTCACGTCCGGGATGGTGAAGCGCACGTCGCCCTTCCACGCGTTCTCCGGCCCGCGTTCGGGGAAGGGGGCCCGGGCCAGCAGCAGGAAGTAGCCCACCGCCGCCAGCGAGAACAGGTCGCTGCGTGCGTCCACCTGGCCCCCACCGAGCTGCTCCGGCGCGGCGAACTGCGGCGTGCCGCTGCGCGACGTCGCGCCGCCGAAGATGCGGCCCCGCGGGATCGCCATCGCGAGGCCGAAATCGGTCACGTGCACCCGGCCCGCCTGGTCCACGAGCAGGTTCTCCGGCTTGATGTCCCGGTGCACCAGCCGCCGGGCGTGCGCGTACTCCAGCGCGCTCAGCGCGTCGTCCAGGATCTCGATCACCCGCGGCAGGGGTAGCGGGCCCTCGCGCTCCACCAGCTGCGCCACGCTGTGGCCGCGGATGATCTCCATCGTGTACCACAGCAGCCCGAGCCGCGCGTCAATGTCGTAGATGCGCACGATCCGCGTGTGCTGGAGCCCCGCCGCCAGCTGCGCCTCGCGCCGGAACGCCTCGGCGATCGCCGGGTCCTGCGTGAGGCGCGGGTCCAGCACCTTGAGCGCCACCTCGCGCTCCAGGTGCAGGTCCCGCACGTGGTAGACGCGCCCGAAGCTGCCGGCCCCGATCTCCCCGAGCAGCTCGTAGTCGTCGCCGAGTGCGCGGCGCAGTCGGCGTTCCCACCCGGGGGTGTCGGGAAGCACGACCGCCGGCCCGGCACCGGGCTCGTTGTACTCGCCGACGTAGCTCGACAGGTCGGCGAGCATCTCGGCAGCCGTCAGGTACCGCGCGTGCGGCTTCGGCTCCAGCGCGCGCATCACGATCTGCTCCACCATCGCGGGCGTGGTCGAGCGCAGCTCCCGCAGCCGCCGCGGCGCGTGCGACGGCGCCTGCCCGGTGAAGGCGAAGAAGAGCAGCGCGCCCAGCGCGTACACGTCGGCGCCCGGGTCGCCCGGCTCGCCGCGGCGCACCTCGGGGGCGAGGAACGGATCCTCGTCGCCGCGCAAGGCCGGCGGCACGGCGTCGAGCACCACGTTCGCGAACCGGAGATCGGTGACCACCGCGCGGTTCCACCGGTCCACCATCAGGGTCGTGGGCGTGACGCGCCGCATCACCACGCCGCGGACGTGCGCGTGGTCCATCGCGTACAGCAGGTCGCGGGCGATGCCCAGGACGAGCGGAATCGGGCGCGGCCCCCGCAGGCACGCGTCGGCGAGGCTCTCCCCGTCGATCCAGTTCCCGACGCGGTAGGCGATGTCACCCCGGAACCCCGCCGAGTAGATGTGCCGGATCGAGGGGTGGTCCAGGCTCGCCAGCACCTCCGTCTCGCGCATGAACCATCCTCGCCCGGGGCTGTCCGGCCTGAGGTGCACGCGGAGCGCCACCGGCCGCCTGAGGACGCGGTCGGTGGCTTTGTACAGGAGCCGCTCCTCGGACTGGGCCACGAGCTGCGGCCCATCGAAGAGGTCGCCGAGGAGGTGGGTGAAATCGCGCGGTACGGGGAGGAAGATAAGCGGCGGGAGGGCGGGACAGCGGGAGGGAGTCGGCCCCGGCGTCGCGAGATGAGCCGCGAGCGCCCCTTCTGCCTCCGGGCGAGCCGCCCCCCCCCCCGTGGGGGGTGCCGGGTTGGCGCTGGCCCCAACCCACCCCCC
>CAYLJK010000188.1:3926-5798 GCA_964383975.1 uncultured Gemmatimonadales bacterium
CTGCCTCCGCCCTCCCGCCCACCCGCCGCTGTGCGCTTCCGGGATTCCGAATCCCACATCCGCACACGCCCCCCGCTCCCCGCTCTCCGTTACCAGCTTGCCATCCAACGACTTGCGCCGTGCCAACAGCCGGCACGTCCCTTGCTTCTGTTCTCCTCCCGTGGACATCCCTCGCGTGCGCACACCGGCGAAGCGGCGCCGGCTCCTCATCGCCGGCGGCATCGCCGCGTTCGCCCTCGTCACCATCGCGCTGGCGCGGCTCAGGCCGGCCGCCCCGACGGTCGAGCGCTCGCAGATCCTCATCGGGCGCGTGACGCGCGGCGCGATGCTGCGCGCGGTGCGCGGCAGCGGGCGGCTGGTTCCCGAGCAGATCCGTTATGTCAGCGCCGTGACCGGCGGCCGCGTGGACCGCGTGAACGTGCGGCCGGGCGCCGTGGTGCAGGCCGGCACCGTGCTGCTGGAGATGAGCAACCCCGACGTCCAACTGGAGGCGCTCACGGCGCAGCAGCAACTGGCCGCCGCTGAGGCGCAGTTGGTGAGCCTGCGCACCCAGCTGGAGACGGCGCGGCTCAACCAGGCGGCGCTGGTGGCGCAGGTGCGCACGCAGCTGCGCGAGGCGCAGCGGGGCGTCGCGTCGGCTGAATCGCTTGCGACCCGCAACCTCATCTCCCAAAACGAGGCCGCGCGCGCCCGCGACCTCGCCGAGGAACTCACCGAGCGGCTCCAGCTGGAGACCCAGCGCCTCGCGCTGATGACGGCGACGGTGGACAGCCAGCTTGCGCTCCAGCGCGACCAGGTGGCACGCCTCCGCGCCATCGCCGAGTACCAGCAGAACCGCGTGGCGTCCATGAGGGTCACTGCGGGCACGGATGGCGTGGTGCAGGACCTCTCGCTGGAAGTCGGACAGTGGGTGATGTCGGGGACGCTGCTGGCGCGCGTCGTCCAACCGGGCCGCCTCAAGGCGGTGCTGAACATCCCCGAGACGCAGGCCCGCGACCTCGCCCTCGGCCAGCTCGCCGAGGTGGACACGCGCATCGGGGTCGTCGGCGGCCGCGTCATCCGGATGGACCCCGCGGCCACCAACGGCAACGTGGCGGTGGACATCGGGCTCGAAGGAGCGCTCCCGCAGGGCGCGCGTCCCGACCTCTCGATCGAGGGCGTCATCGAGATCGAGCGGCTCGCCGACGTGCTCCAGCTGGGCCGGCCGGTGCTGGCGCAGGCGCACACGACCGTCAGCCTCTTCAAGGTCCGGGGCGGCGAGGCCGAGCGCGTGCCGGTGCGCCTCGGCCGTGCGTCGGTGAACGCGGTCGAAGTGCTGGGCGGGCTGCGGGAAGGGGACGAGGTGATCCTGTCGGACATGAGCCGGTGGGAGCATGTGGAGCGGGTGAGGGTGCGATAGCGTGGAGCAGGGGGCGGGGAGCGAGGGCGGGCACGGCGGCACACAGGCACGGGAGATGACCATGGCGACGAACGGCGAGCGGCTCATCCATCTCGAGGGGATCCGGAAGGTGTACTTCACCGACGAGGTGGAGACGCACGCCCTCTCCGACGTGCACCTCGAGATCGCGAAAGGGGAGTACGTGGCGATCGCGGGGCCGTCGGGGTGCGGCAAGACGACGTTGCTCTCGATCCTCGGCCTGCTCGATGCGCCGTCGGAGGGGAACTACCTCCTGGCCGGCGAGCCGGTGGCGAAGCTCGGCGCCGCGGAGCGGGCGCGCATCCGCAACCGCCAGGTCGGCTTCATCTTCCAGGCGTTCAACCTGATCGGCGACCTCACCGTCTTCGAGAACATCGAGCTGCCGCTCACCTACCGCGGGATGCCGGCGGCGGAGCGGAAGCAGCGGGTGCAGTCGGCGCTGGAACGCGTGGGGA
>CAYLJK010000189.1:0-5793 GCA_964383975.1 uncultured Gemmatimonadales bacterium
GCGGCGAGGACGCCGCACAGGAGGACGGGTGGAAAGCGCCGGGCGGTGGTGAGGGCGGCCGCGACGACGGCACCGAGGGACGGCAGCTGGAGCGGCATGAGGCCCCTTGCGTGGCGGGTGCGTCGAAGTTGGCCGGCCGGGCGACGCGCCACAAGCGCAACGGCCCGGCCGCGCGGCCGGGCCGTAGTGCGCTCGCCACAGACGGCGCTACCCGTCCGGGTCGGCGGCGGCGTACGGAGAGGTCGGCGGCGGCGGCTCGGTGTCGTGCCACATCGTCGCGAACCGGAAGAGCCCGTGCTCGTCGGCGATGCCGAGCTTGTCCCGGATGTTCACCCGGTGAAAGGTCACCGTGCGCTGGCTGACGCCGAGCGCATCGGCGATCTCGGCGGTCGTTCGGCCCTCCGCGATCATCCGCAGGATGGACTCCTGCCGCGGGGTGAGGAGCGAGAGGCCGGGGTGGGAGGCCGCGAGCTCGGAGCGGCTCGCCGTCGTCGGGACCCGTGCGGAGACGAACGACCCGCCAGCCAGAACCGCGTCAATGGCCTCCCGCAGTTCAGCCAGCCCGGAGTCCTTCGGGATGAACCCGTCCGCCCCGGCGCGTATCGCCGCGTCGGCGACGGCGCGGTCCACGTGCATCGTGACGATCAGCACCTTGATCCCGGGCTGGAGGCGCCGGATGTCCGGGAGGAGTTCCAATCCGGTGCGGCCGGGGAGGCCAAGGTCGAGGAGCAGGCAGTCGGCCCGATGGCGCGCGAGCACCTCCAGCAGCTCCCGGCCGGAGTAGGCGACGGCGACGACCTCGTAGCGCCCCTCCAGCATCGCGCGGAGGCTGTCCACGAGCATGTGGTGGTCGTCGGCGAGGACGAGGCGGGGTCGGTCGTCGGTCACGTCGCCTCCCGGGGCAGTTGCGCCGTGACGGTCGTTCCCTCACCGGGACGCGCGAGCACGGCGAGCTTCCCGTGCACCAGCACGGCCCGTTCGCGCATCCCGGGGAGTCCGAGTCCGCCGCGTCCGTTGATTTCCGGGTCGAACCCGCGACCCCGGTCCCGCACGCGCACGTCCAGCGCCCGCGGTGCGACGCTCACCTGGACCTCGGCCGCCGCGACGCCCGCGTGCTTCGCCACGTTGCGGAGCGCCTCCTGGACGATGCGGTAGGCCGCGTGGGCCGTGGCCGGCTGGACCCCGGTGATCTCCTCGGGGACCTCCAGCCGCACCTCGAGACCGGTGCTGCGGCGGACCTCGCCGACCAGCTCCCGCAGGGCGCCGGGGAGCCCCAGCTGCTCCACGATCGTCGGGTGGAGCCGCTGCGCCAGGCGGCGCAGCGTCGCGCCGAGGTCCGCCAGCTCGTCGGTGAGTGCCCGCATCCGCGTGGCCCGGTCGGCCGGGCCCTCGGCGGCCGCGTCGGCCAGGCGGTCCAGCTCGTGCCGCAGGATGGCGATGCGCTGGAGGGCGTCGTCGTGCAGCTCGCGGGCGATGTGCGCGCGCTCCTCCTCCTGCGCGTTGAAGATCCGGGTGGCGTACTCCTGCTGCGCGGCCAGGCGGCGGCGCTGGGCGATGACCAGCGCCGCCACGAAGGCCGCCAGGACGATCGTCAGGCTGACGATGCCGGCGACAAAGAGACTCCAGAGAGCGGTCGCGGCAGTGGGCACAGGACTCCGATGGTCATGGCCGTGAACGCGACGATGTCCACCGCGGACTTCACCTCGAGGGCGCGCACGACCAGCTCCGGGTGCGTGCCCAAAAGGACCGCGCTGAGCGGCGACAGCGTTGAGGTACTCCCGAAGTATAGCGCCAGCCCGATGCACATCCAGAACCAGTCCGACCGCAGGAGCGGCTTGGTCTCGTCGTGGCTGCGGGTCGCGAGGGTCCAGATCGCTGCGCCGAGAGCCAGCATGGCGTATACCGGGTGGGCGAGCGTGCTGAAGCCGCCCACGCCCTCGACGAGGGCGAGGAGGATCGTAGCGACGGCGTAGAGCGGGATCATCAACTGGAGCGTCAGCCGGGCCAGCGGTCGGCGCTGCCAGAGCGACAGCGCCCAGAGGACGAGGACGCCGCCGAGCGTGGCATCGAAGAGGCCGATCCAGAGGTTCATCTGGTTGCTCCTGGCCAGCAGCAGAGCCAACATGTCGAAAGCGAACTGGAGCGTGCACCAGATCAGGATCCAGCGCCGGGCTCCGGCAAGGCGATCCGGCGCCAGAAGCCCTGCCGCGATCGGAAGCACCTGGCTTCCTGCCGCCATGTGGAGCGTGAGAGGAAGCTCACCCATCGTGTACTCCGTCTGAGATGATGCGCTGTGCGCCGGTATGTCGGGAACGGTGCAGCATCGTGTTCGTGTGGTGGCGAATCGCGACGGCCGCGAAAGGCAAGCCGGGGACGCAGCTGGCTAACCTGCCAGGTGACCGGCGTGCACGGAAGCCTCTTGGCCGCATGGCGCCGTGGTCCGTGCCGCCCTTCGCGCCGTCGTGGCGGTTCACTGTGTCGCTTCCACGGCCGTCAGATGCGCGCGTACGCGCTGCGTCGCCGGAGGCCCGTCCAGGCGGCCCTGCCGACGCCGGAGTTCAAGACGTTTAGCTCCGAACACAGCGGCGGGCAGGGGTAGTGCTTCTCGAGGAGCACACCATCGGTCATGTCGGCGCCCTCGGGGTCCATGCCGACGAGGATGATGGCCGGGCGCCCGTCCTCGTGCATGCCGTGGTAGTAGCGCAGCGCGAGGCAGCCGTCCTGCGCCATCAGCGCCCGCACTTGGTCGGCGTGGAACGCGCCGGCCTTCTCGCCCGTGGGGGCGGCCGTCCGGTAGCGGCGCGTCATCCGCGCGGCCGCCTCCAGCGTGATGCGGTGGTCGCGCGGCGGGAGGAGCAGCGGCGCCTCGCGATACGGCCGGCGGCCCAGGATGATCGGGAGACCGTTCAGGGCGTTCGGCTGGGAGCAGAGGGGCGGGCAGGGGAAGTGCATCTCGAGCATCGGCCCGTCGGTGAGGTCGCGGTCCTCGGCGTCCACGCCGACGAGGATGATCGTCGGCTTCCCGTCGTCGTCAATCCCGTGGTAGTAGCGGAACGTGACACAGCCGGGCTGGGCAAGCAGGTCCCGCACTTGGTCGCCGTGGAACACGCCGCCCATCTCGGCATCGGGGGCGTGGTCACGGTGCCGGCGGATGAGCTCGGCGGCGAAGGTGCGGGGGACCTGGTGATTCCGCGGAGGGAGTGCCATGGTGCCGTCTCCTGTGAAGGATGGGGTGGAGGCGGCCGGCGAAAGCCGGCCAGAGTGAAACGAACCTTGGGCCGGCGGGCGTGGCGCGAAAGCTGTAATCACTTACAGCTGTAAGTGTTTACAGGGGGAGGTCTTCGGGCTCTGTTCCCCCTGTAAACACTTACAGCTGTAGGTGTTTACAGCTGTCGCGGCGCCGGGGATCACCGCAGGTTGAGCGCATGCCATTCGCGCGCGCTCGCGGGGCCTGGGAGGGCCTGTTGCTGCTGCGGGGCTCCGGCCCTGGTTCGCTCGACGAGACGCTGGGGGCGCTCGCCACCGTGCTCGGCGAGGTCAACGGCCGCCCCGCCGCAATCCTGCTGGACTTCCGCGCGCAGGCGTACGCCCCCGACGGGCGCGAGGCACGGATGGTCGCGGAGCTGATCGTCTCGTTGCCGCCGGCCTCGACGCGGATCGCGCTGCTCGCGAACGCCGGCGCGCAGTTCGGCTGTGCGCGGATGATCAGCGGCATGGCCGAGGTGCGCGGCGCCCGCGTGGCGGCGTTCCTCGACGAAGCCGAAGCGCTGCGCTGGCTCGGCGTCCCGTCACCGGCCTCGACGAGCGGGCCGGGCGCCGCGAGCGCTGGAGGGAACGCATAGGCCGTGGTGCGGGCGGGTGGTGCGACGGACCTGCACCAGGTCCTGCGGGACGAGCTGGCGGTCGTCGTTGCACGCCGCGCCGCGGCCGGCCGCGCGCCGCCGTCGCTCCCGCCCGAGCCAGCCAACGCCTTTCACCTCGGCCTGCGCGGCCTTGCCCTCTCGGGCGGCGGCATCCGCTCAGCGTGCTTCAACCTCGGCCTCCTCCAGGCGCTCGGGAAGCGCGGCGTCCTGGGCTCGCTCGACTACCTCTCCACCGTGTCCGGCGGCGGGTACATCGGCGCGTGCCTCTCGTCGCTCCTCTCCGTCGCCGGGACGTCGCCGCAGCCCGGCCCCCGATTCCCCTTCTGGTTCGACGGCAAGGACGAAAACCCGGCCGTGAAGCACCTGCGCCGCCATGGTACCTACCTCGCCGTCCGGCACGGGCCGCTGCGCCTCGACACCTGGCGGCTCATCTCGGCGTACCTGGGCGGCCTGCTGGTGACGCTCTCCACGGTGCTCGTGCTGCTGGCGGTGGTCGCGGGCGCGGCGCTCGCGCTCTACCCGCGTCTCTACCTGCTGTGGCAGCGCCTGTGGGGCGTGGATGTCGAGATGGCCCGCGCCGGAGCGCGGCTGCTGCTCTCCAAGCCCGGCGCGTTCACGCTGCCGCTCTTCGCGCCCGCACTCGCATGCGGGGCGCTCTGGCTCCTCTCCGGGCTGACCTACGTCGTGGCGAACCAGCGGCCGGCCCTCTGGACCCTCGCGTTCCGGCAGCGGCTCGCGCAGGTGCAGTCGGTGCTGCTGGTCACGGCGGTGGACCTGGCCGGCGCGGGCGCGCTGCCGTTCCTGCTGGTGGCCATGAACCGCGTGGTCGAGAGTTTCACGCCGGTGGTGCTCTCGACCGGCCTCGTCTCCTCGCTCTCGCTCGCCGGCCTGGCGCGGATCGGCGAGCAGGTGCAGGCCGGGGCGGGTGCGCTGGCGCGACTGCGTCGCTGGGCGGTTGCGCTGGGAGCGTGGGTGCTGGCCGGCCTCGCGTGCCTCGTCGTGCTCTACCTGGTCTGGCTGCTGCGCGACTGGGCGGGGGAGATCGCGCTCGGTGGGCTGGTGGTGCTGTGGCTGCTGGCCCGCGGCACGGACATCAACCGCATCTCGATGTTCTACTTCTACCGCGACCGCCTCAGCGAGGCGTTCATCATCCGGCGCCGGCCGGAGCCCGACGCGCCGGTCGAGCCGAACGACGCGCTGCGGCTGAGCGAGCTGGGCTGGCGCGACCGGCCGGGACCGTATCACCTCGTGAACACCTGCGTGAACCTCCCCGGGAGCGACCTCCCCGCCGTCCGGGACCGCAAGGCGGACTTCTTCCTCCTCTCGCCCCTGTACTGCGGATCGGCGGCGACGGGATACCGCGCGACGGTGGAGTACGAAGGAGACCGCCTCCAGCTGGCGACGGCGATGGCGGTCTCGGGTGCGGCGGCGAACCCGCAGTTCGGGAGCCGCACCCGTCCGGCGCTCGCCTTCCTGCTCACGATGCTCAACGCGCGGCTCGGCGTCTGGGCGGAGAACCCGCGCCTGCCGCCGCACCGGCGCTTCGGCGAGCTGACGACCCGCGCGCTCTGGCCCTACTACCTGCTCGTCGAACTCGTGGCGGCCGCGAACGAGCGGCGCCGTCTCATCAACCTCTCCGACGGCGGCCACATCGAGAACCTCGGCGTGTACGAGCTGCTGCGGCGCCGCTGTGCGTGCATCATCGCGTCCGACGCCTCGGCCGATCCGGACCGCAGCTTCGAGGACCTGGGGAACCTGGTGAGGAAGGCGCGCATCGACCTCGGCGTGCAGTTCGAGCTGGACGTGGAGTCGCTGCGCCGCGGCCTGGCGCACGCGGTGGTGGGGAAGGTGCTCTACCCCGTGGGCGGCGGCGAGCGCCCGGACGTCGGCACGTTCATCTACGTCAAGTCCGCGGTGACGCCTGGGGATC
>CAYLJK010000190.1:0-5767 GCA_964383975.1 uncultured Gemmatimonadales bacterium
ATGGGTGATCAGGTGATGGGTGGTGGGTTATGCGTGCTGGGTGCAACGGCCCAACGAACCCATCGCCCATCCCTCATCACCCCTCACGTCTAGAACTCGTAACTCTCCATCTTCCGCAGAGCCAGTCGCAACGGCACCACCGTCGCCGCGAGGCAGACCGCCGCGGCCAGCGCGAACGACCCCACCATCAGCGGCGAGACGGTCAGCGGCTGCTGGTCGAACGCGGCCCGCAGGTAGCGGTACACCGGCACCGACTCGATCACGATCACCAGCGCCAGCAGTCCCACCGTGGCCATCATGAACACCAGACCGCCGAAACTGGTCGGGATCTGCGCCGCGTTCTCCGTGTCGAACTGGGGGTAGAAGGTCCCGAAGGCCAGCGCCAGCGCGCTGATGGCCAGCGTCAGCAGCAAGATCGTCCCCACGCCGACGGCCATCATGAACGGCGTCGCCCGGAGCAGGATGTTCGTGAACACCGTGATCGCCAGCGCGAGGACGAGCAGCGGGAGCGTCCCGACCCAGTACTTGGCCCACAGCATCGCCCGCAGCTCCAGCGGCGAGGAGCGCAGCAGCCACATCTGCCGTCCCTCCAGCGACACGGCCGGGAAGATGAAGCGGGCCGCGATGGAGGCCAGCACGAATCCCGCCAGGCCGAGGTTCAGGAACGAGACCACCGAGACCAGGAAGAACGGCACCTGCTCACCGCGGAACAGCGGGAGCGCGCGGATGTTGAACAGGTACACGATGAGCAGCGCCGCCAGCAGGATGAGCTGGCTCCACTGCGTCGTGTCGCGGAAGAACAGTCGCAGGTCCTTGAGGACGAACTCCCGGCGCGACGTGCCGAGCGGCCGCAGCGTGCCGCCCAGCGTCCACGTCCAGAAGCCGCCCCGCACGAACCGCTCCGCGCCCTCCTGGGCCTTGGTGAACCCCGGATGGTAGAGCCGGCCGTGGAGCCACGCCCCCGCCGCGACCAGCACGGCGGCCGTCGTCCACAGCAGGTACAGCGACAGCCAGTCGGGGTGCCCCGTCAACTGGCCCATCACCGCCTTCGCGACCCACTCCGACGGGAGCGCCGGCGAGGTCGGCGTGCGGAGGACGGCGATGAAGTCGAGGAGGTTCTGGAACCCCTCCGGCCGCGCCAGCCGCTCCGGCCGCACGATGCGGAACAGCAGGACCAGGCCGGCGGCGGCGCCCAGCGCGATGATCGAGAGCAGGTCCCGCGTGCGCCGCGCGGGAAAGACGTTGACCAGGATCGTCGTGACCGCGGTGCCGATGACGGCTGGCATCAACAGGTACGGGACGAACGCCGCGAGCGCGACCGCCGGGTAGAGCCAGCCGCCCCCGTACACGACGCCGTACGCCACGAAGATCGGGACCGCCATCAGCGCCACCATCCACGAGCTGGCGACGACCGTCTCGAGGAGCTTCGCGAGGTAGAGCCGCAGACCGTCCACCGGCGAGGACATCAGGAGGTCGAGGTCCTTCGACAGGAACAGCGACGAGAGGGCGGTGATGACGTTCGAGAGCAGCAGGACCGAGGCGAACGACAGCAGCACGATGCCGAGCAGCTTGCCCGCCAGCAGCGCGCCGATCTCCTCGACGCCCCGGAAGTACCGCAGCACTCGGAACAGCACCCCGAAGACCGCGAGCCAGAAGACGCCGCCGACCGTGCCGAGGACGACCGCCTTCGCCCGCCCGCCGGCCGCGCGCTCCTGGCGCATCCGCGTCAGCGCGGTCCGCCACTTGGGCAGGAGCACGTGCGCGAGCGACGGCTGAATCACGCTTCGAGCACCGCCTTCAGCTCCCGCGCCGCCGCGCCGCCGGTGAGCTTGAGGAACAGGTCCTCGAGCCCGACGTCCCCCGCGGCGTGCTGCCGGCGGATGTCCGCCATCGTCCCCTCGGCCACGATGCGCCCGGCCTGGATGATCGCCAACCGGTCGCAGAGCGCCTCGGCGATCTCCAGCGTGTGCGTGCTCATCAGCACCGTGCCGCCGCGGCCGCAGAACTCCCGGAACAGGTCCTTCAGCAGGCGCGCGCCGCGCGGGTCGAGGCCCACCATCGGCTCGTCCACGACGATGAGCTCGGGCCGGTGGATCAGCGCCGACGAGATGATGAGCTTCTGCCGCATGCCGTGCGAGTACGACTCCACCAGCTCGTTCTTCCACGCCGAGAGCTCGAAGATCTCGAGTAGCTCGTCGATGCGGCGTTCGACGATGAGCCCGTCCTGGCCGTAGAGGCCAGCCACGAACCGCAGGAACTCCGCCCCCGTCAGCTTGTCGTACACGAACGGCCGGTCGGGGATGAAGCCGAGCCGGGCCTTCGCGGCGAGCGGGTCGGTGGCCAGATCGTGCGGGCCGATCAGGATCCGGCCTGAGGTCGGGCGCAGGATGCCCGCGATCATGCGCAGCGTGGTGGTCTTCCCGGCGCCGTTGGGGCCCAGGAAGCCGGTGAGCGTGCCGCGCGGGACGTGCATGTTGATGGCGTCCACCGCCGTGAACGAGCCGTACCGCTTGGTCAGCTGCTCGATCGTGATCACCGTCGCTCCCTGCTTCCCGCGCCGGGCTCTCCGCCCTCGAGGACCGTGAGCCGGAGCCGCCCGATCAGCCGCACCAGCTCCACCTGCCGCGCCAAGCCGCCGATCACGAACCGGAGGTGGGCCGCGTCGGCCGGGAACTGCCCGAACGTCGGATCCACGGCGACCCACTCGCCGAGCCACACCTCGGGCCAGGCGTGGTAGTAGAACCGGCCCCGCAGGTACACCACCCCCGCCGCGGTGCGCGCCGGCAGGCCGAGCGCGCGCGCGAGCGCGACGTAGAGCACGGTGTGCTCGTTGCAGTCGCCCGCCTGCGACTCCAGCACCTGGAGCGCGCTCGGCACCGAGATCGTCATCTCCTTGTCCAGCGTCTCGTACACCCAGCGGGTCAGCAGCTCGGCCACGCGGCCCGCGCGCCGTTCGCGGCCCACGATGAGCCGCGCCTGCGCCGCGAGGCGCGGGTCGTCCGACTGGACCAGCGGTTCCGGCTGGAGGGCCCGGGCCACCGCTGTGTCGCCGCCCGAGGCGAGCGGGATGCGCGCGTCGTACCCCGGCGGCCGGGGGCCCGCGGCGGTCGCGGCCACGCCCACTTCGCGAGTGATGATGAGCGTGTCGCCGACCAGGCGCTGGCGCCCGCCGGAGAGATCGAAGCCGCTGAGACCGACGTGCTCGAGCCGCACCCGCAACTGCGTCAGGTCCTCGGGGCGCAGTGCCACGTTGGCGGCGATCGCCGTCGTGCTGATGACGTCGCTGCCCGCGCCGGCCGCGGCGCTGGCGCCCCGCGCCCGGTCTCGCCGCCAGTTCTGGACCGCGATCTCGAACGCGGTCCGCTCCAGGGTGAAGCCGAGCGGCGAGGAGGCGCGCACGATGCCCCCCTGGCCGTCGATCCACGACTCCAGCGACACGCCGCCGAACGACTGCGTGACCCTGAACGCCCGCAGCGTGTCGTACGAGGCGGGAACCCAGCGGTCCGCCGTGCTGTCGAAGACGGCGCTGTCGGGGAAGACGAAGGTGCTCTCCGCCAGCACCTGCATGGCGACCTCGCGCTCCTGCATCAGCATCGGGTCGAAGAGCCGCACGGTGTACGTCCGCCCCGGCTGGAGCTCCCCGCCCACCGCGAGTTGGAGGTTCACCAGCTCCGGCAGGACGAGCGGCCGCTCGAGCCGCACGCGCTGCCGTTGCGGCGCGCCGCCGGCCTCGATCACGGTGCGCAGGACGGTGTCCCCCTCGACGACGCCGGAGGCGCGGAAGCGCGCCGCGCTCGACTGGAGCGACGCGTCGAAGGAGCGCAGCCGCAGCGTCCGCGACAGCTTGATGACCGTCGTGATCCCCGTCTGCTGGACGCTCCCCAGCGCCTGAATGTCGAGCACGGTGTTGTTCTGCACCGTGATCGTGTCGGGGAGCGTGTCGATGGTGCTCGCGGCGTAGCCGATCGGCGCACCCCCCATCGTCAGGGCGTAGTACGACGCGCCGGGCCCGACGCGTGCCGCCGCCTCCTCGAGGCGCAGCGCGTCGGGCTTGAAGTACTCCCGCTTCACGAACAGGCCGATCCCGGCGAGCCAGGCGAGCAGCAGGACGGCGAGCAGCGAGCGGCGGTTCAGTCCTTGTCCTCCCCCAGGCGGAGGTTCAGGGCGTCGGCGTCGGCGGCGGTCGGGGTGACGATGAGAACAGTAGCCGGGTGGGACGCGCGGCGCATGTGGGGTCGCAGCACCTCGAGGAGGGCCTGGAGCGCGGCGTCCGGTGCGAGGTTCCCGGCGGCCGGGACGGTGCAGGCGAGCGTGGCGAGTTGCCACTGCTGGCACTGGAACATGGCGGCCTCGGCGGCGCGCCGCACCGCATCGGTGGTGACCGTGTCCTCGGCCGTCCCGAGCACCAGGTGCACGACAAACTCAGCGGCGAGGTCGCCGCCGCCGGTCACGACGGCGGAGCCGACGCCCAGTTCGCGCCGCACGCGGATCTGCTCGAGGAACTGCGGCCCCGCGGCGAGGTCGAGTCGCCGCAGGGCCGCGGTGAGGGGCTCGAGGCGGGTGGTCGCGGGCCGCACCACCGCGTCCGCCGGGACGGACGCGAGGTCGCCCGCGATGGCGCGGATCACCGCCGGCCGACGGCCCGCGACAGGCGGTACATCCGCGCGGCGTCGTCGGGCCGGCCGAGCCGGTCGAAGACGATGCCCAGGCCGTACAGGGCGCGCGGATGGTCGGGGACCAGCTCGGCGGCGCGCTGATACGCGGCCATCGCCCCGTGCAGGTCGTCCACGTGGTTCAGGGCCTCGCCCAGGTAGAAGAACGCGAGGCCGCGCGTCGGGTCGAGCTCGACGGCGTGCCGCAGGTTGGGCACCGCCTCCGCCCACAGTCCCTTCTTCGTCAGGACGACCCCCAGGTGGAACAACGCCTCCACGTCCGACGGGTGGTCGCGCAGCACGCGCCGGAGGTCCCGCTCCGCCGCGGCGTAGCGGCCCATGGCGCCAAGCAGGCCGCCGCGCGCCGAGAGCGTCCGCGGCTGGTCCGGCTCCTCGTCCAGCGCGCGGTCGAGCAGGCTGAGCGCACCCTCCTGGTCGCCGCGGGCCGCGCGCTCGGCGGCGGCGGCCGCGATCTCCGCCGCGCGCACGGACGCCGCGTCCACGGGAACGGGGGGAGGGACCTCGATCTCCGGGATCCCCGCCTCCGCCTCCACCGCGGCCGCCGACCCCGCCACGCCGTCGGCCGTCGGGGACGCAGCGACCGGCTCGGGCGCTGGGGCGCGCGCCGGCTCCGGTGCCAGCTCCAGCTGAGCAGGATCCCTCGGGTCTCGTACGGGCTCCGTCGGCTCCTCCGGCTCGTCCGCGAGCGCGATGACCGGCCCGCGGATCTCCTCCCACGGCTGCAGCCCCGGGAGCGGTAGCGCGGGGGCGGAGACGTCGGCCCACGCCGGCTCGACCGTCTCGTACGTCGGGGTGAGTTGCGCGGCCGGCACCGGCGGCGCCGCCCCCCGCATCGCCACGACCTGTCCTGCCGCCGCACGCCGCATCCGCCGTCTCGACCGACCCATGCTCACGTCTCCGCGATCAACCAGTCCAGGTATGCCGCGTGCCCGTCCACGATCGGCACGGCGATCAGCTCCGGCACCTCGTACGGGTGGAGCGAAGGCAACACCGCCTTCAACTCCTCCCACCGGCCGCCCGTCGTCTTCAGCAGGACGACGGCCTCGTCGCTCTCCTCGACCGCGCCCTTCCACCGGTAGATGGAGTGCGCCCCG
>CAYLJK010000191.1:0-5763 GCA_964383975.1 uncultured Gemmatimonadales bacterium
GGCTGATCGTCCTCGGCCTCGCGGCCGGGGGCTTCGCGGCGTGGTTCCGCGCCACGGCGGCGCGCCCGGCGGTCCCTCGGCCGGCGGAGCGGCGCATCGTCCCGGGCGAGGACGGGCGCGTGGTCGTCGAGGTGCTGAACGCATCGGGCGAGACCGGGCTGGCGCGGCTCGCCACCCGGCGACTGCGGGACGCGGGCCTGGACGTCGTGTACTACGGCTCGGACACCGCCGATGCGCTCGACAGCACCGAGGTGTTGCTGCGGCGCGGGGACGCGTCCGCGGCGGAACGGGTGCGCGGCGCCCTAGGGACGGCGCGCGCGGCGCGGCCCGCGCCGGACCCCACCCGTCTCGTGGACGTTACCGTCCGGGTGGGCCGCGACTTCGGCGCGCTCCTCCGCGATCCGTAGCTGGCCGCAGGCGGCCTCGATGTCGAGGCCGCGGCTGCGGCGCAGCACCGCCTCGACGTTGCGCCGCCGCAGGGCCGCCGCGAAGGCGCGCATCCGCTTTGCCGGCGAGGGGGCGAGGTCGCCCGCGCCGCCGGGGTGCAGCGGCAGCAGGTTCACCATCGCCCCGGCCTCGCGCGCGAGCCGCGCCAGCGCCGCCACGTCCTCGTCCCGGTCGTTCACGCCGCCGATCAGCACGTACTCGAACGTCACCCGCCGGCTGAACGCCTTCGCGGCCCGCACGACCTCGGCGAGCGGGTACTTCCGTTCGATCGGCATCAACGCCAGCCGCTCCGGGGCCGCCGGAGCGTGGAGCGAGATGGCGAGCCGGAACTGCTCCGGGCGCCGCGCGAGCGCGGCGATCCCGGGGAGGATCCCGACGGTCGAGACGGTGATGTGCCGCGCCCCAATCCCCAGCGCCTCCGGGCTGTTGAGCAGCGTGAGCGCAGTATCCACGGCGGACCAGTTGAGGAGCGGCTCGCCCATCCCCATGAAGACGATGTTGGTCGGCTTGACCGGCTCGGGAAGGAGCAGCAGCTCTCGTACCTGGCCGGCGATCTCCCAGGCGGCGAGGTTGCGGCGCAGCCCCATCGTCCCCGTCGCGCAGAAAGCGCAGCGCAGCGGGCATCCGGCCTGGGAGGAGAGGCAGAGCGTGCGGCGCGCACCCTCGGGGATCAGCACCGACTCGATCGCCTCGCCGTCGGGGAGCCGCCACAGGAACTTCACCGTGCCGTCCCGTGACTCTCGCCGAACCGCCAGCTCGAGCCGGCCCAGCGGGAACGCCGCGTCGAGCGCCTCGCGCAGCGCGCGCGGCAGCTCCGTGGCATCCGCCCAGCGCGCCACGGGTCGGGCATGCAGCCGCGGGGCGAGCTGGGTCACGCGGTACGCCGGCTCGCCGCGCGCCGCGAGCCAGTGTCCGAGCGTGCGCCGCGCTTCCCCCGGCGTCTGGTCGAGGATCGGGGGCTCGGTGGTGGCCTGCGCGGGCGCGCCCGTCACCGGAGATCCACCGTGAGGCTGAAGCGCCAGGTGCCGCCGAAGCCGTTGACGCCGCCGTCGTGTCCGAAGCGGACCCGATAGCGGCCGGCCGTGACGCCGACGCCGAGCCGCGAGCGCCATACCGTCTGGCTCGGCGTGGACTCCCGTGCGGCGCCGAGGTCCGCCTCCACGACCCCCGCCGCGGTGCCGGTCAGGACGACGAGGTGCTGCGGCGCCTCGCCGTGCAGGATTGTCATGCCGTAGCGCAGCCCCGCGGTGACGGTGCTCCCCCACGCCGGGCGCGGACTGGAGCGCGCCTCCGCCCCCAGGCTCAGCACGGCGCCCTGGTTCCCGGAGCCGAACGACGGATCGAGGAACTGCGTCGCCGCACCGATGCGCACATACGGGCTCACGCGGGCCTGCACGCCGAGGTCCAGCGCGAAGCGCGTCTCGGACACGTCGCCGAGGCGTCCGCTGAGGGCGCGCGCCGCCACGCCCGCCACGACGGACCGCGCGGCCGCCGCCACGCCGATCGACAGCGTCTGCGCCCAGACGGAGACGTTGCCGATGGTCTCAGGGCTGGTCTCGGTGTAGCCGATCTCCTCGAAGCCGGCCCGCGTGTACGTCGCCGACGCCGTCACGCCGGGCCGCAGGCGGACCATCATCGCGGCGAGCGCCCCGCTGATGCCGATTTCGGCCGCGGTGTGGACCGCCTCGAGGCCGAGCCGCAGTCCGGAGCTTGTGTCGGCGAGCGAGGCGGCCGGCGTCCAGAACGGGGCCGTCCCGTCGTCCATGAGGGCCGGGGGGGCGACCAGCGTGCCGGCCGCCACGCGCCAGAGATCGGTCGTGACGGCCGCCTGCCCGTGCAGGGCGGGGGCGGCGGGAAGGGCCAGCAGGAGGACGGCGATGGGGCGCACCGCCGGTAAGCATACCGCACCCGTCTTGCTTGCTCAAGTCGTGGTGTGACACTAACTTGAGCCGCACGTGCTGCTCAGCCAGCTCCTGACCGCCGACCGCATCAAGGTCCCCCTGGAGTCCCGGGACAAGCCCAGCGTCCTCCGTGAACTGGTGGACCTGCTCGTGCGAGTGCACGGGGGGGAGGCGGAGGACATCCGGCACAGCGTCCTCGAGCGCGAGGAGGCACAGTCCACGGGGTTCGGGTACGGCGTGGCCATCCCGCACGGCAGGACGCCGTCGCTGCCCGGCCTCGCCCTAGTGGCGGGACGCACCGGTGTGCCGATCGAGTACGGCGCGGTGGACGGCCAACCGGTGCGGCTGCTGTTCCTCGTGGCGGGACCGGAGTCGGCGGCGGGAGACCAGGTCCGCTGCCTGGCGCGGATCGCCCGGCTGCTGCGGCGGGACTACATGCGGGAGCGGCTCCTGAAGGCGCCGACGGCGGAGGAGTTCGCGCACATCGTGCGCGAGGCCGAGGCCACGTGAGCGCGGGCGGCGCGGAACCCTGACGACGAGGATGCGGACCGGGATATGGCGCGCGTGACGGCGACGACGATGCGGACGCACCGCTGCGGCGAGCTTCGCGCGGCGCACGTGGGGCAGGAGGTGCGGCTCGGCGGGTGGGTGCACCGCCGGCGCGACCTGGGCGGTCTGGTCTTCCTCGACCTGCGCGACCGGGACGGGCTGGTACAGGTGACCTTCGCGCCGGAAGCGGCGGCGGCGCACGCGGTCGCGTCGGGGCTCACGCCGGAGACCGTGGTGCTGGTGCGGGGGACGGTGGCGGCGCGACCCGCCGGTCAGGCCAACCCCGAGATGCCGACGGGCGAGATCGAGGTCCGCGCCCGCGAGGTTCGCGTGGTGGGGCCCGCGGTCACGCCGGCGATCCCCGTGGCCCTGGGCAAGGGTGAGTCGCTCGCCGCCGAGGAGCTGCGGCTGCGTCACCGCCACCTCGACCTGCGGCGGGCGGAGCTGTTCCGGAACCTGGAGCTGCGCCACCGCCTCCTCCAGCGGGCGCGGCGGTCGCTGAGCGAGCAGGGGTTCCTGGAGATTGAGACGCCGATCCTGACCAAGCCGACCCCGGAGGGGGCGCGGGACTTCCTCGTCCCCTCGCGCATTTACGCGGGCCAGTTCTACGCACTGCCGCAGTCGCCGCAGATCTACAAGCAGCTGCTGATGGTGTCGGGGTTCGACCGCTACTTCCAGCTGTGCCGCTGCTTCCGCGACGAGGACCAGCGGGCCGACCGCCAGCTCGAATTCACGCAGATCGACATCGAGGCCGCGTTCGTCACCGCCGAGGACGTGTACGGGTACATCGAGCGGGTGCTGGTGGACCTGTGGGACGAAGCGGGGCACGCGGTCTCCGCGCCGTTCCCGCGGATGGCGTACGCGGAGGCGCTGCGGCGCTTCGGCGTGGACAAGCCCGACCTGCGCTTCGGCCTCGAGCTCCAGGAGGTGACCGGGGCGGTCGGGGAGGGGAGCGGCGACTTCCTGCGCGCCGCCGTGGGGCGCGGCGAGGTGGTCCACGCCATCCGGGTCCCCGGCGGCGCGGCGCTCTCGCGCAAGGACTTCGACCAGCTCACCGCCGACGCGAAGGCGGCGCGCGCCACCGGCCTGCTGTGGGCGAAGCGCGGCGCGGACGGCGTGACCGGCCCGGGCGCGAAGGCGCTGGGGCCGGCGGCGCTGGAACGGCTCGCCCTCGCGGACGGCGACGCCGTCGTGGCATGCGCTGGGCCGGAGGCGGTGGTGCTCGCCGCGCTGGGCCGGGTGCGGCAGGAGCTGATCGGCCGGCTGGGTCTCCGTCCGTCCGGCGCGCACGGCTTCGTGTGGATCGAGCGCTTCCCGATGTTCGAGCGGGATCCGGACACCGGTGCGCGCGCGCCGATGCACCATCCGTTCACGGCCCCGATGCCGGAGGACGTGGAGCTGCTGACGAGCGACCCCGACCGGGTGCGGTCCACGCACTACGACGTCGTGTACAACGGCGCGGAGCTGGGGAGCGGCAGCATCCGCATCACTGATCCGGCGCTCCAGCAGGCCGTCTTCACCCACCTCGGCCTGACGGCGGCGGAGGCGGAGCGGCGCTTCGGCTTCCTGCTGGAGGGGCTGCGGGCCGGCGCGCCGCCGCACGGCGGGATGGCGCTCGGATTCGACCGCATCGTGATGCTGCTCGCCGGGTGCGACTCGCTGCGCGACGTGATCGCCTTCCCGAAGACAGCGCGGGCGCAGGCGCTCTTCGAGGGGGCGCCCACGACGGTCGGGCCGGAGGACCTGGAGACCCTGCACCTGCGGATCGTGCCATGACGGGGGGCGAGGAGATCGTCCACCGGCTGCCGGTCGAGGGCGCGGACCCGCTCTCGTTGGCGGGCGTGAACGACGCCAACCTCCACGAGCTGGCGCGGCTGCTGGGGATCCGGGTCAGCATGCGGGGGGATCAGCTGACGCTGGCGGGGCCGCTCGCGGCGGTGGAGGCGGCGACGCCCGTCGCGCGCGCGATGATCGAGATGGCGCAGCTGGGGGACGCCGTGAACGCCGAGGACGTGCGCCACCTCGTCGAGGACGCGGGGCGCGGGCGGCTGGAGGCGCCGGGGCGCAACGGCGAGCAGCGCATCGTCCTGCCGGGGCTGCGGCGGGTGATCACGCCGAAGACGGCGGGCCAGCGCGCCTACCTCCAGGCGATGCTCGACACGGAGATCGTCGTGTGCATCGGCCCGGCCGGCACGGGGAAGACGTACATGGCCGTCGCCGTGGCGGTGGACATGCTGCACAAGAAGAAGGTGAAGCGCATCATCCTGGCGCGGCCCGCCGTGGAGGCGGGGGAGCGGCTCGGCTTCCTGCCGGGCGACCTCCAGGCGAAGGTGGACCCGTACTTGCGCCCGCTCTACGACGCGCTCGAGGACATGATGCCGCACGACAAGGTGCAGCGCGCCCTCGAGACGCGCGTCATCGAGATCGCGCCGCTGGCGTACATGCGGGGCCGCACGCTCGGCGACGCGTTCGTCATCTTGGACGAGGCGCAGAACACGACCGGGATGCAGATGAAGATGTTCCTGACGCGGCTCGGCGTGAACTCGCGCGCGGTCGTCACGGCGGACAAGACGCAGATCGACCTCCCCTCGCGCGAGGACTCGGGGATCCTCCAGGTGGAGCGGGTGCTGCCGGGGATCGACGGCATCGCGTTCTGCTACCTCGAGGACGCCGACGTGGTCCGGCACCGCCTTGTGCGCGACATCATCAAGGCGTACCAGGAGGACACCACCGGTTGAGCGCCGACGGCCCGCGCTGGCGCCGCCACGCGCCGCGCCTCGCCCTCGCGCCGCTCGTCGCGGCGCTCGCCTTCGTCGCCTTCCCGGGCGGCGCGGCACGCCAGGACGCCCTGGCCGTGGGGAGCGTC
>CAYLJK010000192.1:0-5703 GCA_964383975.1 uncultured Gemmatimonadales bacterium
CCCTGCCACGGCAGGATGCCCCGTGGCTGATGTTCCCGGGCACGCCGAAGGCGCACATCATGTTCGTGCCGTCCATGTAGGCCCGATGTGGAGGGCCCGGCGCGTCGGGAGGACGGCCGGGCCCAGGTGCAGTCTGACGGCGGAGGAGGGTGGCCGCCGGCCCGTCGGAGCCGGCGGCCGGAGGGAACGGCTCAGAGCCGGCCGATGAGCATCCCGGCGAGCGCTCCGACGGTGCCGAGCGAGATGATGATGCCGAACCGGATGAGTTCGGCGAAGCGAGCGAGGAGCGCGGCCCGGAGCGGAACCGGCGCGGCGCCGTCGGCCTCGCGGCCCAGGTCGGGGGCGGCGATCGGCACGGGGCGCGTGCCCACGGGCGTCGCGGGCTCGGTCGGGGTCCAGATCGTGATCGCGGTCATCGTGCGCTCCTGAAGCTTTCGTGGTGTCGCGCTCGGGTGCCAAGCTAGGGCGATGCCGGAGGCGCGACGATAGGCGCGGAGGCGGGGGGACCGCGCGGGTATCCCGGTGGGGTGTCGGGAATCCCCTACAGGCGCGGCGACGCTTGGGCCGGCCGGTGCTCGCCCCTATCTTGGGGATCCGCCACGATGCCGGACCCCGATTCCCCGACCCCGGAAGGTGGACGCTCCACGGGAGCCGCGATGACCGCCGGCACGAACCAGCCACAGACGCTCGAGTTCTGGCGCGACGAGGTGCTGCGGCGCGCCGGACAGGGACTCCAGGGCCGGGTCGTGGTCCTGTTCGAAGCGGACGAGCGCGGCGTGCGGCCAGTGGCCACGAGCCTCCATCGGCCGCTCCCCGCCGGCGCCGCGGCCGAGGTCACCGCGAGCCTCCGGTCGTGGAACGTCTCGTTCGCCCACGCCACGCAATGGGTCGCCTGCCGGCTCGACGTGGGCCGCTGGTGCATCGCCCCGGTGCGCACCGATATCCCGCTGCCGCCGCCGGGCGGCGTGGAGCGCCGCAAGAAGGAGCGGATGACGCTGGAGCTGGCGGGGCTGTGCCTGGGGCTGATTGAACGGGCAGGAGGGCTGGCGGCCGGGGGCTAGAAGGACCAGCGAAGCGCACGGAGGCACACAAGGCACGGTCGAGTCGGGCTCCCCGCCGCTTGCGTCCCGCACCACGCGCTCCTCGGCTTCCGGCGTCTGGCGCCCCCGCCGGTGGAGCGCCATGTTGAGCCCCCCAGTGTACAGGTCCTGAGGAGGTTTCTCATGCGCCGCCGCTCCCTGCTCACCGCCACCATCGTCCTCGGGCTCCTCGCCTGTGCGGATGCCGTCACCGAACCCCGGCCCGGAGCGCTGTTCGCCGGCCAGGGCCGCGGGGCGAAGCAGATCACGGTGATGTCGCGCAACCTGTACATCGGCGCCGACGTGGACCCGGTCCTCGCGGCGCTCGTGGGCGGCGGGCCGGCGGACGTGCTGGCGGCGCTCCAGGCGGCGCTCGGCCAGCTGACACGCACCGACTTCTCGACGCGCATCACCGCGCTCGCGGACGAGATCGTACGCCACCGGCCGCACGTGGTGGGCCTCCAGGAGGTGTACGAGCTGCGCGTGATCCCGGCCGCACTGGGCCTGCCGGGCGATCCAGTCGCCCTCGACTTCCTCGGCGCCCTCCAGGCGGCGCTGGCGATGCGGGACGCGGCATACGTCGTGGCCGCCCGCAACACGCTCACCGACGCCACGCTCGCCGGCGGCGCGGTGCGGCTGGTGGACCACGACGTCCTGCTGGTGGATCCCGCGCGCGTCACGGTGACCGGCCCGCCTGTCGAGAACGTGTTCCTCCACAACCTGCCGCTCCCGCCGGGCTCGCCGGTGACGGTGCTCCGGGGCTACGTGGGCGTCTTCGCGCAGGTGGAGGGCGAGGCGGCTCTGGTGCTCAACTCGCACCTCGAGTCGGGCGGCAGCCCGGGGCTCGACCTGCTGCGCGCCGCGCAGGCGATGGAGCTGGCGTCGGTCGTCGGGCTCGCGCCCCGTGTCATCCTGACCGGCGACCTCAATGACGTGCCCGGCTCGCCGATGTACGGCGTGATCGCGGGCGCCGGCCTCCGGGACGTGTGGGCCGCGCTGCGCCCCGGCGCGGCGGGCTTCACCTGCTGCCACGCGCCCGACCTGTCGAACACGCTGCCGACGCTCGACGAGCGCATCGACTACATCTGGACGAAGGGGTTCGACGGTCCGGCCGGCCGTCCGCAGGGCCAGGTCACCCTGACCGGGGTGCAGCCGTCCGCGCTGCTCACCGGGGCGTTCGGCTCGGTGTGGCCGTCGGACCACGCGGGGGTGGTGGCGGGGATCCTCGTCCCGCCGTCGAGGAATTGACGGGTCGGGAATCGGGACTGGGGGATCGCCAACCGGATCCTCCCGATTCCCGATTCCCGACTCCCCAGTCTACCTTTCCTCCTCCCTCACGCCTTCCGGAGCCGTGATGCACAACGAACTCTACACCTCCCAGCAGGTCGAACTGCGCGAGCGCGCGCGGCACCTGGCCGAGACCGTCATGCGTCCGGTCGCCGCGAAGTACGACGTCGAGCAGGCGTACCCCTGGGAGGTCCAGCGGGCCATCAAGGCGGCCGGGCTCTCCGGCGTGTGGATCCCGAAGGCGTACGGCGGCCTTGGCGGCGGCGTGCTGGACCTGTGCATCGTGGTCGAGGAGTTCTCGCGCGCGTGCGGCGGGATGGGCGTGGGCTACGCGGTGAACGCACTCGGTTCGTTCCCCATCATCCTCAGTGGGACCGACGCGCAGCGGGAGCGCTGGCTGCCGGGGATCGCGGCGGGGGACGCGCTCATCGCCTTCGGGCTGTCGGAGAAGGAGGCGGGCTCGGACGCGGGCTCGATGCAGACCCGCGCCGCGAAGGACGGGGACGAGTACGTTCTGAATGGCGACAAGAAGTGGAACACCGGCGGCGCGGTGGCCTCGCTCAACACCATCTTCGCGGTCACCGACCCCGGCCGCGGGGCCCGCGGCATTTCCGCGTTCGTCGTGGAGAAGGACACGCCGGGCTACAGCGTCGGGAAGCACGAGGACAAGATGGGGATCCGCTGCGTCCCCGTGGTGGAGATCCAGCTGCGCGACTGCCGGGTCCCCGCGGCGAACCTCCTCGGCGGCCACGAGGGGCACGGTTTCAAGGACGCGATGATGACGCTCGACCGGGCGCGGCCAGGGGTGGCGGCCCAGGCGGTCGGCCTGGCGCAGGGGGCGCTCGACCTGGCGATCCAGTACACCCACCAGCGCAGGCAGTTCGGCCAGTCGGTGAGCTCGTTCCAGGGGATCCAGTGGATGCTCGCCGACATGGCCTCGCAGATCGAGGCGGCGCGTGCCCTGGTGCACCACGCGGCCCGCGTCATTGACTCGGGGGCGAAGAACATCTCGAAGGTCTCGGCGATGTGCAAGCTCGTCGCCACCGACACGGCGATGCGGGTCACGACGGACGCGGTGCAGTTGTTCGGCGGGTATGGCTACTGCAGGGACTTCCCGATCGAGAAGTACATGCGCGATGCCAAGATCACGCAGATCTACGAGGGGACCAACCAGATCCAGCGGCTGGTGATCGCGCGGGCCCTGCTGCGCGAGGCGGCCGGCGCCGAGTGACGGCCACCCGCCCGAGGCACCGGAGGCCGGGGCGGTCGCCCCGGCCTCCTGCGTTCAGCCGGTGAGGATCAGGCCGCCGACGCGCGGAGGCGCGGGCGCAGGTCGGGGACCTGGACGGCCTCGGCCGCGCCCGGCACGGCCGGGAGCCCGTCCGACTCCACCAGGCCGCGCAGCGCGCGCACGATCGTGCCGTCGCGCCACCCCCTACGCACTTCCGCGTCGAGCGTGTCGAGCGCCTCGCCCGCGGTGAGCGCCCGCTTGTAGGGGCGCTCCGAGGTGAGGGCGTCGAAGATATCCACCACCTGGAGCACGCGGGCGGTGACTGGGATGGCGTCGCCGCGCAGGCCGTCGGGATAGCCCGAGCCGTCCATGCGCTCGTGGTGGTGGCGGACGATCGGCAGCACGCGCTCGAACGTCCGGAGCGGACGCATGATCCGCTCGCCGGTGACCGGGTGGAGCTGCATCACGGACCAGTCCGCCTGGTCGAGGGCGCCGCGCTTGAGGAGGACGCGGTCCGGCACGGCCACCTTGCCGACGTCGTGCACGATCCCGCCGCGCCGCAGCGCGTCCACGTCCACCGCGTCGAGTCCAAGGCGGTCGCCGAGGGCTGCGGCCCAGACCGACAGCCGCTCGCAGTGTCCGTCGAGCCCCTCGGCCCGGGCCTCCACGCTCAGCGCCAGGGCGAACATCACCTCGTCCGCCGGCTCGAGCCGGTCGGTGAGCTGCTTGGCCCGAATCGAGGACTCGATGCGGGCGAGCAGCTCCTGTGCCGAGTAGGGCTTCGCGAAGAAGGCGTCCGCGCCGGCCTCGAGCCCCCGCACCCGGCTCGCCTCGTCGTCCGCGCCGCTCACCAGGATGACCGGCGTGAGGGCGGACTCCGGAGACCCCTTCAGCGTACGGCAGGCCGTCACGCCGTCGAGGCGCGGCATGCGCACGTCCATCAGGATGGCGTCGGGGCGGTCGCGGCGGGCGACCGCGAGCGCGGCCGCGCCGTCCGCCGCCTGGAGGACCGTGAAGCCACGCCGGTCGAGCAGCCGGACGAGCGCTGCGCGCTCTCCGTCCCCGTCGTCCACGACCAGCACCTGCGGGCGGGCGATCATGCGTCCCCCCGGGAGGCGGCGTGGGCCGCCGCGAGGATCTCCACCAGCTCCGCGAGGCGGCGGGAGGCGATCCGCGCCTCGGCCAGGTCCACTCCCAGCCGCGGCAGCGTCGGGGGGACGCCCTCGCTCGCGAGCTCGAGCGTGGTCAGGAGCAGGGTGAGCTGCCCCCGCACGTCGTGCAGCGCCGCGCGAAAGGCGGTCTCCGCATCCTGCCGTGAACCCTGCGCTCCCATGACGCCTCCTTGCCGAAACTGCCGTGTTGCGAAGCGCACGGAGGATCGCATTCCGCAAGCCCGGGAGACAGAGCGATTCCCCTTGTCGCGCGTGAGAAGTCGCCCTGAGGTCGTCGGAGGTCGCCGCCAGGCGTAGGGGAAGCCTCGCGTCCCGCCCTTGTCACGGAGGCCGCCGCGGTAAAGCTTGGTGTCGCCCCTGGCGTGGAGGCGGGATGACCGGTGACGGGACCGAGCCCGGCGATTCGATGCTGGCTCCCCTGCTGCGCACCCTCGCGCACGATCTCCGGAATGCCGCAGCCACCGGACAGACGATGCTCTCCCTGGTGAAGGACAGCGGGGTGGCCGACGCCGGCACGATCGGCGATCTGGATCTGGTCGGTCAGGGGTTGCGGGGCGTCACGGAGGTCGCGCGGGACCTCTCGCTCCTGGGGCGGGCGATGGCTGCGCCGCCCGACAGCGCCGCCCTCGCCGAGGTGGTCGCCGGGGCGGTCGCACGGGCCTCTCGGACCCTGGGCGTTCCGGTGCCGTCGGCGCCGGCGATCGCCGAGGGGCTCCGGGTGCGGGGACAGCGGGACCTGCTGATCGAGGCGATCGAGCGCCTGATCGTGCTCTGCGCGCCGGTCGGGTCGCAATCGCCGGGGCTGTCCCTGGTCGGAGGGGAGGCGCCGGCGTTGCGGGTGCAGGTAGCGGCCCCGGCGGGGGGGACGGGCGAGGGACAGGTGGAGTGGGACGCCCCGGAGACCTTGCGCACGCTGGCCCTGGTGCGCTTCGTG
>CAYLJK010000193.1:0-5683 GCA_964383975.1 uncultured Gemmatimonadales bacterium
CCCGCACGCTCGCGAGCGAGTCGCGCGCGATGCCGAGGTCCACCGGGAGCGCCCCGGCGTCGAGCACCAGCGCCTGGAGCGTGTACGAGTTGGACGAGGCCGTCTTCCGCCCCGCGAGGATCGCCTCCGCCTCGTCGAGGCCGGCGATCTCGTCCCCCGATCCCAGGATCGCCACCCGCGGCGACCGGTGCACGGTGACCTGTGCGCGGGCCATCGAAGCCAGCACCCCCAGCTGCGCGGCGCCGAGCGGCGTGCCGGGCTCGAACACGACCGCGCCGCGGCGCAGGTCCTCGCCCGCCGCGCGCACATTGCGGCCCGCGTCACGGTCGCTCAGGATCGCGACGACGTCACCTTCCGCCGACGTGTCCTCCTGGCGAATGACGCCGTCGGCGTTCACCGGGAGCGGCGCGCCGGTGAAGATGCGCGTCGCCTCGCCCGGCCCCAGCGTCCGCGTCGGGAACGCGCCCGCGGGGACGCTCTCGACGATGCTCAGGCGCACCGGTGCGTCGGCCGCCGCCCCGCGTACGTCCGCGCTCCGGACGGCGTACCCGTCCATCGCGCTGTTCGTGTGGGCCGGGACGTCGAGCGGCGACAGGATCGTCTCGGCGAGGACACGCCCCCTGGCCTCCAGGAGCGGGAGCGATTCGGTGCCGAGCACCGGGACCCCCGCGAGGATCCGGGCGAGCGCCTCCTGGACTTCGACCATCAGTGCCGGCTGAAGTTCGCGAGCCGCTCCACGAGCCGGTCCTGCAACGCGGTCGGGACGCTCGCGGGTGACGTGAAGTGGTTCGCCAGCAGCACGAAGACGAGCCGCTCTCCGTCCCGCGTGGTGACATATCCGGAGATGTTGCGGGTGTTCGCGATGCTCCCGGTCTTCGCCCGCGCGTTTCCCTCGGCCGCGGTGCCGCGCATCCGGGACGATAGCGTGCCGTCCACCCCCGCGACGGGGAGCGCGTCCACGAACCACCCGCCGTCCGGGTGTCGCGCCATGGCGACCAATGCGCGCGCCAGTGCCTCCGGGGCCACGTAGTTGTACCGGGACAGCCCGGAGCCGTCCACGATCACCACCGCGTCCTCGGGCACGCCCCACCCGGCAAGCGTTTCCCGCATCACCGCGCGGCCGCTGTCCTGGCTGGCCACGCCGCGCAGCGACCCGAGCGTGCGTAGCAGGGCTTCGCCGATCTGGTTTTGACTCGGCTTCTCGAAGTGCGGGAGGACGTCGCGGAGCGGCGGGGAGGACCACTCGAACAGTGGGGTTGGGGGGTGGGCGCTGGAGGCCGGGGGGGTGCCCAGCACCGTGACGCCCGCTTCCCGCAGGACCTGCGTGAGGGCCGCCTCGAAGTACCGGGCCGGGTCGGGGACGGCGACGCTCAGCCGGACCGGCGCGCGGCCGGCGGCGATCGTCCCGCCGAGCATGACCGAGTCGCTCGCCAGCGCCCGTGTCCACGTGAGGCGTGCGGTGGACGCGGATTCCGCGGGGACCGAGCGCACCTGGTTGAACAGGCGCAGCGGGGCGAGGCCGGGGTTGAGCGCGACGCCGGCCGGCCCGCCCGCCTCGCCCGGGGTCACCTCCAGGACGGCGAAGCCTTCGTTGAACTGCAGCGCGCCGACCGGGGCCGAGTACGCGTACTCCAGGTCGTCCCACGACCACCCGCCGCCAAGCGGCGGGTCGGGGAAGTACGAGGCGTCGCCGGCCACCCGGCCCGCGATGACGTGGATCCCGCGCGCGCGCAGCGAGTCGGCCCACGGGCGCAACGCGGCGAGGATGTCCGTCCCTCCGGCGACGCGCTGGGAGAACGTCGGGTCGCCGCGGCCGATGACGACGAGATCGCCCGCCAAGGTGTCGCCCCGCACCGGACCGCGCGACAGCACGCTGGTGTGCCAGCGGAACTCCGGGCCCAGGCGCGCAAGGGCCACCGCGCCCGTGAGGATCTTCTGGTTGCTTGCCGGCATGAAGAGCCGCTCGGCGTTGCGGCGGTAGAGCACCTCCCCCGTCGCGAGCGACTGCACCACGATGCCCCAGCTCGCGCGGGCGTACTCGGGCGCGGCGAAGGCGCTGTCGAACTCGGCGGCGAGGCGGCGGACGGCGGGAGCGAGCGGGGAGGGGGCGGCACGGGCCGCGCAGCCCGCCACGAGGACCGCGGCGAGCGCGCGCACCGGACGGATCACTTCGCCCCTTGCAGCACGATGTCCACCAGCCGGTACATCCAGGCGGTGTCGGTGAACCGCAGGACCGGGATCGGGGCGCGGTACTCCCGGTCGTCCGTCACCACGGCGACGAAGTGCTCGGCGCCCGGCGCGCCCGGCTGGTAGATAGGCCCCGCGTGCACGGATCGCCGGAACACCTCGACCTTCGGGAGATCGGACTCCTTGAACCCCTCGACGACGACCAGGTCAGCTTCCGGGAGGAACCGCTCCGCGAGCTCGCGCGGTCCCATCGGCTCGGCGGGCTTCGCCAGCAGCACCCGCAGGTTGGGGGTCTCCATCACCGTGCGTTCCGCCCCGCCCTCGTGCATGTGCTTCCAGGTATCCCGGCCCTGCTGGTCGATCTCCATCGGGTGGGCGCCGTGCTTGATCGTCATGACGCGAAGACCGCGCCGGATCAGCTCACGCGTGAGCGCGATGAGGAGCGTGGTCTTCCCCGAGTTCTTCTTGCCGACGATCGAGATCAGGCGCGGCATAGGGATTCCGCCCGCGTGAGGTCGCCCGGTGTGTTGATGTTGAAGAATAGAACCTCCGGCTCGCCGTACTGCAACACGCGCTCGCGGGGGAGGCGGGCGACCCGGACGGCGCCGTGGAACCCGATGGCGCGCCGGTCGCCCCGGGCGAGGGCCGCGCGGATCGCCGGACCGCACGACGGGCCATAGGCCGCGCAGAGCGGCTCGAGGCCGCGGTGCGAGTCGCTCTCGGGGATGGCGACGTCGGCGGACGCCAGCATCCCGGCCAGCTCCGTGAGCAGGCCGGCGGGCACGAAGGGCATGTCCCACGCCACGCAGACGACAGGGGCCGCCCGCTCGATCGCCGTGAGCAGGCCGCCGAGGGCCCCCAGGCCGGGTTCCACGTCGGGGACGCAGCGGAGCCCGGAACGCCAGGCCCCGGCGTCCGGCGCGTTGGTGACCAGCAGCGGCGGCGCGCCCGTCGCCGCGGCGAGCGCATCCACGACACGGTCGAGGATCCGCCGGCCTCCGACCGCCGCGAGGCCCTTCGGCGCGCCGCCGAAGCGGGTGGCGGCGCCGCCCGCGATCACGGCGCCTGAGACGCTCAGTAGCGGCGCGTGTGTCGGCGCTCGAGGACCACGTCGAGGCCGAAGGTGATGGTGGGCACGTGCACGACGCGCGACCCGGTGGGAGCGAGGCCCGGGTTGGCCGTCCACCCCGCCGGGCCCGTGGCGACGGACAGAGCGGTGATCAGGTCGCGCACTTCCATGCGCACGCGGTATCCTGGGCCGAGGAAGTACGCGAGCCCACCGGAGACCGAGGCCATCCAGGTCACCTCGGGCGCGTCCCGCTCCTCCAGGAGGACGTACCGCTGCAGGTTGATGCCGTCCTCGGAGACCATCCCCTCCGTCGTCACGAACGACGCGGTGCCGAGCAGCGCGGGACCCAGCCCCGCCCGGGCGTAGGGCGAGACGCGCGCAGCCGGACGCCAGCGGTACGTCACGCCCAGCAGAAACCCGACCGCTCCGGTGGCGATGTGCGTCCCCATGGCACTCTCGCAGGCCTGCCGGTTGAGCTCCAGCTCGGGGACCGAGCCGGTGGGCTTCCAGACGTCGGGGCCGTCGCAGCGCGCCTCGGACTCGACGCCGAAGTATCCGATCTCCAGGGTGTAGCCGAGGTTGGGCGACCGGAAGAGGGTGATGCCGAGGGTCCCGGTGATCCCGGGTCGGAGCCGGCGGCCAAGGGCGACGGTGTCGAAGGAACTGGTGCCGACGACCGGCAGCGGCTGGATCGGCACGGTCCAGAGCGACCGGCCGGTCGTGAGGCCGAGGCCGATCGAGAACACCAGGTTCGGTTCGCCCGAGGTCTGAGCGCGTGCCGCGGCGGCGGCGCTCAGGCAGAGGGCGGCGAGCCACAGCGACCGGCGGGCGGTCATCGGCGTCTCCTCACGCGTCGGGACGGTGCACGTGGGGGTGTCCGGAAACGGCGCGCCCCACGAGCGTGACGCCGGCACGCCGCGCGATCACCGCCGCCAGCGTGGTCGGGACGGAGACCGTGGCGACCCACGCGATCCCGGCGCGCGCGGCCTTGAAGGCCAGCTCGGCCGAGATGCGGCCCGTGACCAGCATGCCGAGCCCCTGTGGATCGCGACGCGCCAGGAGCGCGGTGCCGATCACCTTGTCCACGGCGTTGTGACGCCCGACGTCCTCCGCGTGCGCCAGCAGCCCGTTCCCGTCGGTGAGCGCGGCGGCATGGATGCCACCGGTCTCCTGGTAGCGCCGCCCGCGCTGGAACGTGTCCTTGAAGAGCGCGCGCAGCACCTCCGGTGCGGGCACCGTCCCGCGGCCGATGCAGGGGGACAGCGAGGCGGGATCCGCGAGCGCGACTGACACCGCGCCGCACCCCGAGGCGAGGACGCGGCGCCGGCCGTCCGATGCCACCGCGTCCACCTGCTCCGGCGGGACCTCCACCCGGAAGCCGAGGTCGGTTGCGCACGGAACCAGCGAGCGGATGTCGTCCACGCTCCGGATGTACCCCTCGCCGTGGAGCCAGCCCACGACCAGTTCCTCGAGCTGATCAGGCGTACACATCCAGGTGACGGTGGGGCGGCCGTTCACCTCCAGCCAGACCGGCGACTCGTCCACCGCGGCGAGGTCGGTCGTCAGCCGCGACATCTCACCCTTCGCCCCGGTACTCCGCCCACAGCGCCGGTTCCTCCTCCACACGCACGCAGTCGAGGGCGCACCCCGCCGGGAGCCGCGCGGCCACGCGCTGCCAGACCTCCACGGCCAGCATCTCCCCCGTCGGCACGGTACGGCCGTACGCGAACTCCGGGACGTCGAGGTTGAGGTGCCGGTGGTCGAACCGGCGGATCACCTCGTCGTGGAGGATGCGGTCGAGGACCTCCAGATCGACGATCATACCCGTCATCGGGTCGGGGTTCCCCCTCACCGTGACTCCACAGCGGTACGTGTGTCCGTGGCCGTGCTCGCGCGCGCAGGCGCCGAAGGTCTCGGCGTTCCGGGTGGTGTCCCACTCGGGGCGGTAGTAGCGGTGAGCAGCGCTGAACTGGACCACGCGCGTGAGGTAGGCGATCGGCATACGGGCAAGATACCGTCAGACCACCCTGACGGCGACGCTCTTGAACGACGCCCAGACCTCGGCGCCAACGCGCAGGCCGAGGTCCTCGGCGCTCCGCCGCGTGACCAGCGCCACGAGGTCCACGCCTGCCTCGACGGTGACCCGCACGGCTTCACCCTGCTCGGCGATCCGCGTGATGCGCCCCCGCACGGCGTTACGCGCTGAGGAGTGGAGCGGTTCCGCCGACAGGACGATCTCGTTGGCGGGGACGAGGAGCGTCACCGGACCGCTCCGATCGCTCATCACGTCAACGGCCAGCCGGCCGAGTTCCAGGCGCTGGAGGCCGCCGCCGCCCGGCAGGGTTGCGCGGAAGAGGTTCTCCGGCGGCAGGTCGGTCGGCTCGCCGGCGTGCAGCGTCACGACGCGGTCGGCCCACCGCCACGCCT
>CAYLJK010000194.1:0-276 GCA_964383975.1 uncultured Gemmatimonadales bacterium
AACGCATTCGCTGACCGCGCTTGGCAGCCCTGATCCCTCGGCAACCTGGCGGCGCTGCACCGACTTGCTCTCCCCCTCTTCCCCCATGAAGCGGGGCCCGGCGCCCCCCGCCGCAGCGCCGGCAGCCAGGGGCGTTGGACTTCCCCGGGCCCCGAGCCCTTGCGCAGGAGGTGACGGATGAATCGCCCAGCCGAATCGAAGACCGCGACTGCGGGTCCCAAGTCCTCGACCACGAACAAGCGGCCATTGCGCGACAACGCTACACTCATCACACGA
>CAYLJK010000194.1:286-3794 GCA_964383975.1 uncultured Gemmatimonadales bacterium
CGGAATCGCGATGGAGCGAATGTCCTGCGCTCGCGCGTCACAGTGTGGTGTCACTGCAAGCCCAGTGACCAGCAGGAGCAGCATCGATGGCGGGCAGCCGCAACTGAGGCGCTCCCCTTGTGCCCGACCTGATTCTTGGCGCTAAGTCGCACCGGCCGGCCGAGTTCCTGCCTCTGAGCCGGAGGACCAACCCGCAGTTCGGTTAACGGGTCCCGCTTATCAGGGAGGGGGGTACAAAACGGAAGAAGGGAGTACAAACTGCGCGCGCCCCCGGAATCCGGAAGCGCTCGCAAGGTCGCCACCGAAGGGACGCGTTACGCGCCCGGGGGCGACCCTGCATCAGGCGGCACGGCCGGCGACGCCGTCCGATCGCCCGACCGGCGCCCGAACTTCACCCGCCCCGTCTCGTACCAGCGCTGGATGATCTCCGCCGCCAGGTCGCGGCTCCCCAGCCCGAACGCCAGCGCCACCGCCAGCGCCGCCGCGCCGAGGATCAGCGTGAACGCCGTCGTCACGATGTCCGCCGCCACGCCGAGCTGCGTGAGCGCCATGAACACGGAGATGAGGACCACCATCCCCTTGGCCACCCGCGCCAGCATCGGCACTCCCTCGACGCCGCCCGCCGAGGCGAGGATGAGCGCCCGCACGAACTCGCCGAGGATGATGCCGAGGATGATGACGATGATCGCCGCGAACAGGCTCGGCAGGTAGCCGATGAGGTTCGCGAAGACGTCGTTGATGTTCTCCACCCCCAGCGCCGAGGAGGCGAGGAGGATCACCACCAGCATCACGAACCAGAAGACGAGCTTCCCCACCACCTGGCTCGGCCCGCCGACGCCGCTGCGCCGCACCGCCTCCGCCACCCCCCACTCGGCCGCCTGCCGGTCGATCGCGGTGCGCCCCAGCGCCGCGTCGAGCAGCCGCTCGAGGGTGCGAGCCACCAGGAAGCCAGCGCCGAGGATCACCAGCGCGAGGAACATCCCCGGCAGCACCGCCACGATCTGGAGCAGCGCGCTCCACAGCCGGTCCAGCGTCTGTCCCATCCGTTCCATTCAGTCCGCCACCGTGAGCACGAGCTTGCCGAACTGCCCGCCCTCCGCCATTCGCGCGAAGGCCGCTCCCGCCTCGGCCAGCGGGTAGACGCGGTCCACCACCGGTCGCAGCTGGCCGCGCTCCAGCAGCCGCACGATCGCGGCGAACTCGCTCCAGCTACCCATCGTCGAACCCAGGATGCTGTGGGAGTACCAGAACAGCCGCCGCACGTCGGTCGTCACCATCGGCCCCGTCGTCCCGCCGCACGTCACCAGCCGGCCGCGCGGCGCGAGGCACCGCAGGCTCGCCGGCCACGTCTTCTCCCCCACCGAATCCACCACCACGTCGCAGCCGCGCTTCCCCGTGAGGCGGCGTACCTCCTTCGGCACGTCCACCTGCGCGTGGTTCAGCGTCTCGTCGGCACCCAGCTCGCGCGAGCGCGCCAGCTTCGCATCGCTGGAGCTGGTCACGATCGCCCGCGCGCCCAGCAGCTTCGCCACCCCGAGCGCCGCCAGGGCCACACCCCCGCCGATCCCCCAGATGAGCACCGTCTCGCCGGGCCGAAGGTCCGCGCGGGTGGTCAGCATCCGCCATGCGGTGAGGGTGACGAGGCCGAACCCCGCCGCCTCCGGCCAGTCCACCCCATCCGGCACGCGGTGCACGCTGGAGGCCGGCACCCGCACCGCCTCGGCGAACGTGCCGGGGAAGTGCTCGCCGAGCAGGCCGTAGCGCACGCAGAGCGACTGGTCCCCCGCCTCGCAGTACGCGCAGCGCCCGCACGAGAGCCCGGGGTTGAGGAGCACCCGGTCACCGACGGCCACGTGCGTGACGCCGGCGCCCGTGGCCTCGACGACGCCGGCGCCGTCGGCGCCGAGCACGTGCGGGAAGGTGTGCGTGACGCCGGGGAGCCCGCCGACGACGAACAGGTCGAGATGGTTCAGCGCGGCGGCGCGCACCGCGACGATCACGTCGTCCGGGCGCTCCACCCGCGGGCGAGGGACGTCCGCAAGCCCCACCTGCTCCGGACCGCCGTGGGCCCGGATCACCACCGCCCGCATCGTCGCCCCGGTCAGAGGCGCGTCAGCGCGAGGCCGGGGGCTGCGCGGCGGGCGCCTGCGCCGCCGGCCGCAGCGTCGGGCTCGCCAGTCGCTCGTCCGGCGCCGGCGCGAGCGGCGCCGCCTGGCCGCCCGCGAGGTCGAACACGAACGCCCGCTGGATCTGCGTGTTGCGCGGACCCGCCTCGATGACCCCGAGCGCCAGCCGCGTCCCGTCCGCGTTCTGCGAGTACGACTGCACGAACAGCGTCGGCGGCGTGAGCGCCACGGCCGAGTCCGGCGGCGCACCCACCCGCAGCCGCCACACCCGCCGCATCGGCGGCCGCCCCGGCTCCTCGCGCAGGTAGAGGATGTGCTGGCCGTCCGCCGTGTACTGCGGCTGGTCGAGCCGCGTGCTCGACGTCAGCACCTGCCGCTCGTCCGAGCCGTCGAGCGCGGCGGTCCAGATACCGAACGACGAGCGCCCCGGGGAGCTCTCCCGGACCGACGCGAAGATGATGCGCCGCCCGTCCGGCGCCACCGACGGTGCGGTATTCGTCCCGGCCGACCGCGTCACCTGGCTGAGCGTACCGGTGCTCTCGCTCGTGAACTCGTACATCCAGATCTGCGGCCGGCCCACCTTGTTCCACTCGAAAACCAGCCGCCGCCCGTCAGGCCGCACCCACGAGGGCCACTGCGCGGTGGCGGAATCGTCCGTGATCCGCCAGCGCCGCGACCCGTCCACGTTCGTAACGAAGAGCGCCGAGCCAGTCCGCGCGGGCCCGATGCCCGCCGCGATGTACGCGATGCGCAGCAGGTCCGGCGACCAGGCGGCCTGCCCCTCGATCGCGCTGTCCCGGGTGAGCGGCATCGAGAAGGCGTTCTGGTTCCAGAGCATGTACAGGTCCCAGCGCCCCTCGCGCAGCGCGCTCACCAGGACGTCCCCGCTCACGGCGACATCCACCGTGACGGCGGAATCCCACTCCGCGCGCGCCGTGAGCCGCGCGCGGCCCGGCCGCCGGCCGACGATCCGCCCGTCCACGAACGCCGCGATGGAGTCCGCGCTCGACGTCCAGGTCACCATGGCCATCGCCGAGCCGGCGCTCCGGCCCTGGTCGTCAAGGAGCTGCACGTCCACCGGCGCCTGCTCGCCGACGCCGAGGCCGACCTGCGCGCGCGAGGGCCGCAGGCCGCCGGCGATCACTCGCAGCCGCACCTCGCGCGTGATGGACGAGTCGCGGCCCGCCGGCGCCTGCACCACCAGCGCGGCCGTCCCGACGCGGCGCGCGCGCACCTCGCCGGTCTGCGTGTCGAAGCTCACCACGGAAGAATCGGTGAGACGGTACGAGAGCGGCGCGACCGTCACCGGCCGTCCGTCCGCGCCGAGGGCGCGCACCGTGACGCGCTGGTGCTCTTCCGCATGGGCGATTTCTACGAAACGT
>CAYLJK010000194.1:3804-5666 GCA_964383975.1 uncultured Gemmatimonadales bacterium
GGCGCGCACCGCGACGCGCTTGTTCGTGCCGAGCGGCATCTGCAGGCTGTCGGCCGAGTCCTCGAGGGACTGCACGGGCGGATGCACGTTCACCCGCGCGCGCAGCTCCGGGTAGTTCGCGCTCTGCGCCACGATGAACGCGCTTCCCGTCGCCAGCGCCTCGACCACCGGCACGTCCGGGTTCACCCGCACCTTCGTCGGGTCGGAGGACGTGAACTGGAACGTGCCCGCGAGGTTCGAAAACGAGCGGTCCAGCGAGCGCACCCACACCGGGATGGTGTCCGTCTGGCCCGGCGCGAGCGAGATCACCGCGCGGCGGAACGTCACCGAGTCGTCGCGCACCTCGACGGCGATGAGCCGCGGCGGGATGCCCGGCGGCCGCGTCACCTGGACGCGCACCGTCGCCGTTCCGCCGTCCACCGCGCGGATGAGACCGGTGGAGTCCACCGCCACGACGCCCTCGCCGCCCGGCTCGACCGCGAACTGGAGCGGCACCTTCTCGGCGTTGGAGCCGTCCGCCTTCACGGCGCGGTAGCCCGGCCGCCACGCCTCGCCCAGCACCAGGGTCTTGCGCAGGGAGTCCACGAGCAGCGACGTCGGCCGGCCGGTGCCATCCGGCTGGAAGTCCAGCGCGGTGAGCACTCCCGCCTGCGCGCGCCCCACGGTCTGCGGGACGACGCCGGAGCCCACCGTGACCTGGACCCGGTTGCTCGTCCGCATCGCCGCGCCCGTGCCCGTGCGGGCGGTGATCACCGCCGTGCCGGCGCCGGCGGCGGTCGCGATGCCGTCCCGGTTGATGGTGACAACGGCAGGATTGCTGGAGATGAAGGTGAACGCGGGCGGGACGTCGCAGGGGATGCCGGCCGCGTCGTAGGCGGTCGCGACGAAGGGCCTCGTCTCCCGCAGGGCCATCTCCGCCTCGGGGGGAGAGAGCACGATCTCGGCGACCCGGCAGCGCCGCTGTTGCGCCGCCGCTTGCCCCAACGGGGACACGACGACGACGCCGGTCAGCAGAGCAACTGCCAGCAGGCGGATTCGGTTCATGGCCATCACCCCAAGAAACGCCTCCTTGGAGGCGCTGTCAAGGAAGATCCGCTACGGCCGAAGTCGGCGACTGATGCGCACATAGCCGTCCCGAGGGTCCCCGCCGGCCGCGGGCATCGCCACCGCCTCCCGGCGCGTGCGCCCCGCCGGGCCGTGTACGATGACGTGGTACGACTGCCCAGCCAATCCCTCCACCTCAAGAAGCAGGCCGCCGCCCTCCGTCCGGGCGTCGAGGATCTTCAGGTTGCGGCTTCGAGAGCCGCGCTCCGGAAGCTGGTCCCCCGCTTCGATCCGCCACCCCGGGGTGTGCCGGATGACGACCTCCGTCGTCGCAACTTCCTGTGCCAGCGGTACTTCGAGCAGCACATGGACGTCGCGTCCCTGGTCCTCGGTGCGCGCGGGGACACGCCGCCCGTCCACCGTGGCTTCGCGGAGGCGAGCGCCCGGGGCCAGGGCTGGGGCGAGCCGCAGCGTAACGGGCGCCGTACCCGCGGTTCGCCGCACCGCGACGGCAAAGAGCGTGTCCCGCTGGTCGTAGCGCACTTCGAAGGTCGAGGCGCCGACGCGGACCGCCGAGACGGTGAGACCCCCCGGCGTGGTGAAGAGGTGCGGCGCGAGGATCAGCAGGCCGCGCGGTGCGTCCGCCTCGATCCCCAGCGCCCCGCGCACCAGCGGCGTGACGTACATGGAGGTGGCGAAGAACTGCTGCGGAACCGCCGTCTCCAGCGGCTCGTACGACGACCCGGAGAAGACCTCGGGGTTCCGGCCGAGCCCCCAGACGCCGAAGGTGCGACCCACCGCGTCGAGCTGCGCCGCAC
>CAYLJK010000195.1:0-5627 GCA_964383975.1 uncultured Gemmatimonadales bacterium
GCAGACCCGCACGGTGCAGTACCGGCCGCTGATCCGTCCCGAGGACCAGCCTGCCATCGCGATGAACGCGCCGGTCATGGAGCGCCTGCGCCCCGCGATGCGCCGCTTCTACTTCGACCCGACCCGCTACGCCACGTACCTCGAGCAGCTCGGCATCCGCTATCCCACCCTGCGCGCCGCCGACGGCAGCTGCCCGGCGCCGTCAGCCGCGCGGTGAGCGGGACCCGCGCGGTGAGCGGCCCCGTCGAGATGCGGCCCGTCACGACGAAGGCCGACCTGAAGCGGTTCATCTACCTGCCGGAGGAGCTGCACCGCGACCACGCCCGTTGGATGCCGCCCATCTACTGGGACGAGTGGAACTACTTCGACCCGCGGAAGAACCTCGCCTACCGGTACTGCGACGCGGTGACGGCGCTCGCGTGGCGGGACGGCCGGCCGGTCGGCCGGGTGATGGGGATCGTCAACCACCGCCACAACGAGCACCTCGGCGAGCGGACGGCGCGCTTCGCGTGCCTCGAGTGCCCGGAGGACCGGGAGGTCTTCCGCGCCCTGCTCGCGTTCGTGGAGGACTGGGGACGCCGCCAGGGGATGACGCGGATCGTCGGGCCGTTGGGGTTCAACGACCAGGACCCGGAGGGGTTCCTCATCGAGGGCTTCGAGGAGGAGCCGACGATCGTCACGTACTACAACTTCCCCTTCATCCCCCGGTGGCTGGAGGAGGACGGCTGGGCGAAGGACGTGGACTACTTCGTCTACAAGGTCCCCGTCATGAGGACGGTGCCCGACCTCATCCTGAAGGTGGCCGAGCGCGTGGAGCGGCGCGGCTTCCGCGAGATCGGTCTCGCGTCCAAGCGCCAGGCGAAGCGGTATATCCTTCCCATCCTCCGCGTGATGAACGAGACGTTCGTCGGGATCTACGGCTACTCCCCGCTCGACGAGGAGGAGATGCACGAACTGGCCAGGAAGTTCATGCCCCTCCTCGACGTGCGGTTCGTGAAGGCGGTGGAGAAGGACGGCGAGATCATCGCGTTCATGATCGGCATCCCGAACCTCTACGAGGGGATCGTCCGCGCCCGCGGGCGCCTTTTCCCGTTCGGCTTCCTGCACATCCTCCGCGCGGCGAAGCGCGCCAGGCAGCTCGACCTGCTGCTCGGCGGCATCCGGGAGCGGTACCGGGGGATGGGCGTGGACATGCTGATGGGTCGCGAGATGCTGAAGTCGGCCGCGGCCGCCGGGTTCGAGTGGTTCGACAGCCACCACGAGCTGGAGACGAACACGCGCGTGCGGGCCGAGATGGAGCGGTGGGGCGGCACGGTGTGCAAGAAGTATCGGATCTATCAGAAGGCGTTGTGAAGCGGCGGGCACCGACGCACAGCCTTCGTGCCCGCCCTGCCCTGATCCTCTGTGGGTTGCTCTTTGCCGGCCCCCTGACCGCCCAGGCCCCCGTCTGGGACACCGCGGACCCGTCCTGGGCGCGGCTGCGCGCGGACTCGCTGGAGCTGGCGCGCGGCCACCTGGTGATCGAGGCGGCTGTGGCGCTTGCCGCCGAGCGGGTCGGCGCGCGCGAGATGGCGTACTGGGTGCGGTTGCGCTATCAGCGCGCGGACTCGCAAGTCACGACCCTCGTCCTCCCGCACGACGCCGAGCGCCTCGCGGCGGCCCTCGCCGGGACCGGCGCCGAGCTGCGCACCGGCACCGAGGGCCTCGGCACGTCGGTCCGCGCGCGGCGCCCGGACGCCCCGGAGCTGGAGTTCGGCTGCGAGCGCGGACCGGGGTGCCGGCCCGACGGTCCCTGGATCCTGCGCGATCGGCTGGAGCCGTTCGACGTGCAGCGGGTCGCGCGGGCCATCGGCGCGGCGCGGGCGGCGCTGGCGGCGCGGAGATAGAGTCGCACCGGTGACTGGTGACCGGTAACCGGTTATCGGTCAGCGGTCACCCGCGCTCTTGCCCGCCCGCTGCGCGCGACGCAGCTTCGCCGACCGGAGTCCTGCCTCGGGAGGCCGCTCATGTTCCGGCCCGTCTCGCGCGTCCCCGGCTGCGCACTCGTCGCGGCCCTCGTTCTCACCCTCATCAGCGCCGGCGAAGGTCAGCAGGCACCCGCCGCCATCCGACTGCCGGAGGTGCGCCGCGACGGGCGGATGTCCCTCGAAGCGGCGCTCTGGGCGCGCCGGTCCGTCCGCGCCTTCACGCGCGATGCCATCAGCCTGAGCGACGTCGGCCAACTGCTCTGGGCGGCGCAGGGAGCCAACCGACCGGACGGCCATCGCACGGTCCCGTCGGCCGGCGCGACCTACCCGCTGGAGCTGTACCTGCTGGCCTCACGCGTGGACGGCCTGGCGGCCGGCGTGTACCGCTACCGCTCCGCCGGCCACACGCTGGAGCTGGCGACCGCGGGGGACCGGCTCCCCGACCTCGTCGCCTCCGCGGCGCGCCAGCCGTGGATCGCCGACGCCGCGATCGTGATCGTCCTCGCCGCGGTCCCCGAGCGCACCGCGCGCCGCTACGGCGAGCGCGCCGACCGGTTCATCGCGCTCGAGGCGGGCCACGCCGGGCAGAGCATCTGCCTACAGGCCGTCGCCCTCGGCCTGGGGACCACGGTCGTCGGGGCGGCCGTGGACACGGCCACGGCCCGGATCGTCGGCTTCCAGGCGGGTGAGCGGCTGATGGACCTGCTGCCGGTGGGGCGGCCCAGGTAGGCGGCGGACCGATCCGGCGGACCGGTGACCGATCACCGGTCCACCGTCATCAGTCCCCGGTACGGCCGGAGGTCCGTGCGTCCGTGCCCGTCGCTACGGGGGCGTCACCTCGAAGACCAGCGTGAAGGTCTCTCCGGACGAGAGGTCCACGCCGAAGTGCGAGGTGCCGTAGGTCGTGCTGCCCTGGGTGGCGAGGGCACGGACGTCCCAGCAGCCTGGCGAGACGGACCAGCCGCGGCTGCCGCCCGGCCCGAGCGTACCGCCGCCGAGGCGGTTGGCGCCCCACAGGTCGTCCGAGCAGTTGCTGAAGTTCACGGTCGTGATCGTCAGCGACGATGCATTCTCGACAACGATGCAGGTGCCGGTGCAGGTGTTGACCTGGGGTCCTGTGGAGTCGTCGCTCTTGCAGGTGGCGAGGGCCAGGACCAGGATCGGCAGGAACAGGCGGTGGCGCGACACGCGCACCCCCGGGGAAGGGGAACGCCTATGATAGGACATTGAGTGGAAAGACGCCAGTCAGCGGGCCCCGGCGCGCCCGGACGCCCGAGCACCGCCTACCCTGCACCGGTGCGCCGGTGTCCGCTCTCATGGTCGCCCTCCGACCACGACCAGACCCCCGCTCCCCAGCCGGACGGCGGCGTTCTGGACCACCACGCGCACGGCACCGGCATCCGCCACCGCACGTGCCTCCTGGCGGTCGCCACTCTCGAGGACGAGCCGCTCGTCGAGCCACGCGCGCACGCGGTTCGAGTCCACCCGAACGCGGAGCCGGTGCCCGCCGGCGAGCGGTGGGACGGGCGCGCCCGCGCGGCGATCGCGCAGGCCGACACCCGGCACGAACACGGCGCTCTCCGCAATCCGGCCTGGCCAGAGGAAGAGCACGCGGCACGCCGCCGCGCCCGGGCACCATCCCAGGCCCACTCCCGCATCGGCACCGAGGGGCTCCGCCTCCTCGAAGGTGAGGGTGTATTCCGCCGGCACGGCGACGGGTGGTGGCGCGGAGAAGGCCCACCAGCAGTTGTCGCCCGGGAGGCGGTCCTCGAGCACGCGGGCGGCGCCGTCCTCCCGCAGCACGCACCCGGCGGTCGCGGCGGCGAGGATCGCCACCTCCCCGCCCGGAAGCGTGACGGACCACGTCTGGTGCAGCGCCGAATCCACCCGAGCGCGCGCGGCCGGCGTCCACCCGTCGCGTGCATCGAGGATCGGGCCGAACGCCGCTCCGATCCGTGCATCGGCCGCCGCCAGGATCTGGTCGCGGGCGGTGAGGTACGCGCTGCCGTCGAGCGCGTCCGCGCGGAAGGCCGCCGCGAGGGCCAGCAACTGGCGCCGCGCCGTGCCGTGGATTACGACCACGGAGTCCGCCGCCGCTTCCCAGTGACGCCGGTCGCCCACGCGCACGGCGAGCCATGCGGCCGCGGGAGCGGCGACCAGGACGAGACCCACCGCCGGCACCACGCGCCGCCAGGCGCCGCGCGCCGCCGGAGCGGCACCCGCGGCCGCCGCGGCGGCGGGGGCGATCGCGGCCACCGTCATCGTGGACGTCCGGCGGCCCAGCGCGGCGAGCAGCTCGTCGGCTGACTGCCAGCGGTCCTCGGGACGCTTGGCCAGGCATCGCATCACCGCGTCCGCGAGGTCCGGCGGCACCGGCGCCACCGCCGCGAGCGGAGCGGGTGGGGTGTTCACGTGATGCGCCAGCGCCTCGCGCGCTGTCGTGGACGCGAACGGGAGGCGACCGGCCAGCATCCGGTAGCCAACCACGCCGAGGGAGTAGAGATCGCTGCGCTCGTCGAGGTGCGGGTCGCCGGTCGCCTGCTCGGGGCTCACGTAGTCGGGGGAGCCCATGACGAGTCCCGCACCGGTGATCTCCCGGTCCGGGTCCCGCGAGAGGGCGATGCCGAAGTCCATCAACAGGACACGGCGGTCGGGGCCCTCCAGCATGAAGTTCCCCGGTTTGAGGTCACGATGGACGATGCCGTGCCGGTGCGCCTCGCGCAGCGCCAGCGCGGCCTCGATGAGGATCCGCGAGGCCTCCTCCGGCTCCACCCGCCCCTGCTCCCGCAGCATCGCGCTGAGCGTCACGCCCTCGACGAGGGGCATGAGGAAGAAGAGCAGCTTCTCGGTCTCGCCGACGTGGTAGATCGGGACGATCCCGGGATGGCGCAGCCGCGCGATCGCGCGCGCCTCGCGGCGGAACCGGTTGCGGAAGGTCGCGGAGGCCGCCAGCTCGGGGCGCAGCACCTTGACGGCGACGGCGCGCCCGAGCCGCACGTCCCACGCCTCCCAGACCTGCCCGAACCCGCCGAGACCGATGAGCCGCCGTACCTCGAAGCCGGGCCCGAGGGCGGCCTGCAGCTCCGCCTGCCCCTCCCCCGAAGCGTCCGCCGCGGTCGGCCGGGACAGCGGCTCCTCGACGGCGATCTGGGTGGGCGCTTCGGCGCCGCAGGCCGGACAGGTGATCGCTCCGGCCGGGATGGCCGCGGCGCACTGGAGGCAGTGCCGCGACGGAACAGCGGTGGAGGACATGGGATGCGGATGCTACGACGCGGGGAAGCGGAGTGTCAAACAGGGCGGGCACGGGGGCACCGGGGCACCGAGGCCCAGGGGCAGCGCCGGACCAGCGGTGGGTGGTGACTGCCGGCTTTCGATCCCGGGCAGGGGCCCGTCGTGGGGCCCCTGCCCCCCGCTTCCTACTGCACGGCCGCGATCACCCGCTGGACCAGCTCCCGCAGCGCGGCCGCCTCCGCGGCTTCGAGTCGCCCGGAACGCACCAGCGCGTCGAGCTCGTTCAGCACCGCCTCGAGCTGCTGCACGGCCGGCGTGCCGCCGTCACGCTCGAGTTGCCGGCGTGCCGCGTCGAGCTTCACGGTCAGCGAGTTCGCGTTCCCGCGGTCCAGCACGCCGCCGGCCAGCCACTGCACGACGATGTCCATT
>CAYLJK010000196.1:0-5594 GCA_964383975.1 uncultured Gemmatimonadales bacterium
AGGTGAAAAGGAGTGAGACCGGCGCGAACATCGCGCTCCAACCGGAGCGGCTCCCGACGCACGGCGGCGCCGGCGCAGCTCGCCTTCACTCGGCGCAGTCCCGACTGCCTCCGGTCGTTGGCCCCCCGCTCCTCTGCTCTGCGCACATGAACCTACCCCTCGGCACCATCGCCCTCGCCGCCGTGCTGGCCTCGCCGCTCGCCGCCCAGCGCCGGCCGCCCGCTCCCACGCCGCCGCCCGCCGGCTGGACGGCCTTCGTCTCCGCCTTCGATGGATTCCTTGCGGCCGACAGCATCGTGGGCGGCGCCGCGGTGCTCGTGCAGGACGGCCGGATCATCGCGCACGTGGAGCGCGGGATGGCCGACCGCGACCGCGGCCAGCTCGTGGACGAGCGGACGCTCTTCCACTGGGGCTCCATCACGAAGACGCTGACGGCGGTGGCGGTGCTCCAGCTGCGCGACCGCGGTCTCCTCTCGCTCGACGACCCGGTAACGCGATGGATCCCGGAGCTGCGGCAGGTGCACAACCCCTTCGGCTCCATGGATGCCATCACCGTGCGGATGCTCCTCTCGCACGCTTCCGGCTTCCAGGACCCGACGTGGCCGTGGACCCGCGGCCGGCCGTGGGAGCCGTTCGAACCGACGCGCTGGGAGCAGCTGGTCGCGATGATGCCGTACATGGAGATCCGCTTCGCGCCCGGCTCGCGTTACGGCTACAGCAACCCGGCGTTCATCTACCTCGCGCGCATCATCGAGGCGATCAGCGGCGACCCGTGGCAGGGGTACGTGTACAAGAACCTCTGGCTCCCGCTCGGCGTCACGCGCTCATATTTCGGGGCGACGCCGTACCACCAGGCCGCCGACCGCTCGAACAACTACACGGTGACCGCCGAGGGGAACCGTGAGCGCACCGTCGCGAACGGCCGCGACTTCCATCCCGGCATCACGATCCCGAACGGCGGCTGGAACGGGCCGCTCTCCGACCTGGCCATCTGGGCCGCGTTCCTCGCGGGCGCCCCGACGGGGGATACCGCCACGGCGCGGCGCTATGACGGCGTGCTGCGCCGCGGGACGCTCGAGGAGATGTGGCGGCCGGTGGTGCCCGTGAACGACGCCGCAGGGCAGGGGATGGGACTCTCGTTCTTCGTGTGGGATCATGGCGGGACGCGGCTGGTCGGACATACCGGGTCGCAGGCCGGCTTCCGCGCCTTTCTCTACGTGAACCCAGTCACTCGCGACGCGATCATCGCCGCGGCGAACACGGCCAACGGCGCCCGGCCCTCCGCGTCGGCGGAGTCGTGGCGGGCCCTGGTGGCGGCGGGGTGGGAGGTGGTGAGGCGCTAGAGAGGAGGGCACGGGGGCACGGGGGCCCAACAGGGGCCCGCCCATTTGCGCCGCGCGCCCTCCCCCGCCACCTTACCCGCCACATCGTGCTCAAGCTCGTCGTCCTCTTTGTCACCGCGTTCGTGGACACGGTCGGTGCCGCGCTGGTGGTGCCGATCCTCCCGTTCTACGCGACGCGCTTCGGCGCCTCCGCCTCGATGGTCGGCCTGCTGATCGCGGCGTTCTCGGTGGCGCAGCTGCTGTGCGCGCCGGTGTGGGGCCGCTTCTCGGACCGTTTCGGCCGCCGCCCCGCCATCCTCGGCGGCCTGGTGATCACCGCCGGGGCGTACGTCCTCTTCGCCTTCGCGCACTCGGTGCCGCTGCTGCTCCTCTCGCGGCTGGTGCAGGGCGTGGGCGGCGGGACGATCGGCGTGGTGACGGCGTACGTCTCGGACGCGAGCCCGCCGGAGCAGCGCACCAAGGCCATCGGCTGGCTCACGACCGTCACGAGCCTCGGCTGGCTCTCGGGCTCGGCCCTCGGGTCGGTGCTCATCTCCGTCGGCGGCGAACGGGCGCCCGGGCTCTTCACCGCGGGCTTCTCGCTCCTGGTCGCGGTGTTCGCGTGGCGGTTCCTCCAGGAGTCGCGCGGGATGCGCGCATCGGGAACGCTCGCGGCCCCGGGCCGCGTGCGCACCGGCGGCGAGGCGATCCGCCACGTGCTGCGGCGATGGCACGACCCGGCCTCGCGCCTTATCTGGATCTACGCCATCGGCATCGGTGCGTTCTACGGCACGGCCGCCGTGATGCCGCTGCTCGCGCAGGAGCGGCTCGGCATCACCGAGCACACCATCGGCTACATCGTGATGTACTTCGCGGGGATCGGCGTCGTGACGCGCGCGGGGCTGCTGGGCCGCGCGGTGGACACGGTCGGCGAGCCGCGCACCGCCCGGCTCGGCATCCTCCTCCTCGCCGCGGGGCTGCTGCTCTGCTCGGTGGGTCGGTCGTGGCCGGTGCTCTTCCTCTCGTTCACGCTGATGCCGCTCGGCACCGGCCTCCTCTTCCCGTGCGTGTCGGGGATGCTCACCCAGGTCGCAGCGGCCGGCGAGCGCGGTCTCGTCCTCGGCGTGCAACAGACCTTCGGCGGCATGGCGCGCGTGGCCTTCCCCGTCGCCGCCGGCTGGGCGATGGACACGTTCAGTCGCGGTGTGCCGTTCGCGCTCTCGGGGCTCGTCGTGCTGGCGTTGATGCCGATCGCGACGGGAATCGGGAATCGGGAATCGGGACGTTGACCGATTTCCGATTCCCGTCGTCTCACGGCACCACCCCGAACTGCCACACCGTCCTGCTCCAGTACCGCTCCCCCGGCCTGAGGATCGTCGTCGGGAACGCCGGCCGGTTGGGGGAGTCGGGGAAGTGCTGCGTCTCGAGGCAAAGGCCGCCGCGATGGCGGTACGCGCGGCCCTGCTTCCCGGTGATCGTCCCGTCGAGGAAGTTCCCCGAGTAGAACTGGAGGCCGGGCTCCGAAGTGAAGACGTCGAGCGTGCGGCCGGTGACCGGCTCCTCGACGCGGGCGACGTGCGGCGCGTCGGCGAGCGACGCCCGGGTGTTCACCACGAAGTTGTGATCGTATCCGCGGCCGCGGCGCAGCTGCTCGTCGGCGGCCCCGATCCGCGCGCCGATCGGCGTCGGCGTGCGGAAATCGAAGGGCGTCCCCTCCACCGGCGCTAGCTCGCCGGTCGGGATGAGGGTACTGTCCACCGGCGTGAACATGTCCGCCCGGACCATGAGCCGGTGGCCGAGCACGTCCCCCGCGCCGTGGCCCAGCAGGTTGAAGTAGGTGTGCTGGGAGAGGTTCACGGGCGTGGCGGCATCCGTCTCCGCCTCATACGTGATCTCAAGCGCGTCGGTGTCGGTCAGCTCGTAGCGGACCGAGACTTCCAGCTCCCCGGGGTATCCCTCCTCGCCGTCACGGCTGACGTACCGGAGCGTGATGCCGACGCCGCGGTCGGTGCGGAACGGCTCCGCACCCCAGACGACCCTGTCAAAGCCGCGGATGCCGCCGTGCAGGTGGTTGGGCCCGTCGTTCGCGGCAAGCGTGACCGTGCGGCCGTCGAGGGTGAAGCGCGCGCCGGCGATGCGGTTCGCGTAGCGGCCCACCACGGCGCCGAAATACGGTGACGCCTGGAGGTAACCCTCTAGCCGGTCGTGGCCGAGGACGATGTCGTCGAGGCGGCCGTTCCGGTCGCGCGTGCGGAGGGACTGGATGATCGCGCCGTACGTGAGGACGCGGGCCTCGGTGCCGCGCGCGTTGGTGAGAGTATAGACGTCCACGGCGTCGCCGTCCGGCGTGAAGCCGAAGCGGTCGCGCCGCAGGCTGGGCGTGCTCACGGTGTCAGGCTCCCCTCCTGCGAGGCGCCGGTTCGCCGCGACCGCCGCGGCGGGCAGCTTCACGACGGCGCGGTCGTAGGTCATCACGCCGTTGATCTCGCTCTCGACGTCCGTGGTCTGCGTGTACACCGCCGCCGAGAGCCCGCGCGCGATGAACGGCCGCAACACCTCCAGGAGGCCGCGGTAGCGCTCGCCGAGTCGTACCGTGTCCTGGGTGGAGGCGTAGCTCCAGCCCACGTCGCCCCAGCGGTGTCCCCCCACGGCGAGGCCGAGGCCGCCGAACTCGCCGAGCACGAGGGCGCGCTGCGGCTCGGGGCGAGGGATCGCGGGGCCGGGATAGCTGTGGACGTCGCGCACGTCGCCGGCGCCGCGGTCGCTCCAGCCGCTGGCGTGGTTGATGGGCCGGGTCGGGTCCAGCTCGCGGAGCAGCGCCACGATGCGCTCGTCCTCGTGTTGGCCCCACCCCTCGTTGAACGGCACCCACATCACGATGGACGGGTGGCTGGCGAGCTGCCGCACCACGCGCGTCAGCTCCGCGGCGAACGCGCGCCGGCCGTCCGGCGTGTCGTTGTCGCCGCTCGGCATGTCCTGCCAGACCAGGAGACCGAGGCGATCCGCCCACCAGTACCAGCGCGCCGGCTCCACCTTCACGTGCTTGCGGGCGAGGTTGAAGCCGAGCCGCCGCGTCTGCTCGATGTCGGAGCGCAGCGCCGCATCGGTTGGGGCGGTGTACAGCCCGTCGGGCCACCACCCCTGGTCGAGCAGGCCGAGCTGGAAGTACGGGCGGCCGTTCAGGAAGAGGCGCGGGCGGCCCGAGGCATCGCGCCGCACGGCGATGGCCCGCATCCCGACGTAGCTCGTGACGGTGTCGCCGGTGTTCAGCCGCACCTCCAGGTCGTAGAGGAACGGGTCCTCCGGCGACCAGAGCCGGGCGTCCGGGATCGGGACGCGCAGCGCGCTGTCCGGTGCGCCGGTCGCCGTGCCGACGACGCGAGCGCCGTCGCGCACCGTGACCGTGGCGTGCAGGTCGTGCCGGCGGCCCGCCGTCGCGACCCGCACCGTGACGCGGCCGCTGTCCGGGTCGGGTCGGATGTCGAGCCCGGAGACGTGGACCAGGGGCACCGGCTCGAGCCACACCGTCTGCCAGATCCCCGTCACGGCGGTGTACCAGATGCCGGAGGGACGCAGCACCTGCTTGCCGCGTGGCTGCGGGCCGACGTTCGTCGGGTCCCATACCGCGACCACCAGCTCCTGCGGCCCAGACGGCCGCAATGCGTCGGTGATGTCGAAGCTGAAGGCGTCGTACCCGCCGCGGTGCTCCCCAACGACCCGGCCATTCACCCGGACCTCGGCCTCCCAGTCCACCGCGCCGAAGTGGAGCCGCAGCCGCTCTCCCGGCGCGAGCCGCGGCGCCGTGAAGGTGCGCCGGTACCAGAGCCGCTGGCAGTTGGTGACCCCGCGGGCGACGCCGGAGAGCTGCGACTCGACGGGGAAGGGAACGAGGATCGTCCCGTCCCAGCGCGCGGGCCGCGGCGCCTCGCGGAGCGTGATCGCGTACTCCCAGCGCCCGTTGAGGTTCTGCCACCGCCCGCGCACCAGCTGCGGGCGCGGGTACTCGGGAAGCACACTGTCGGCGCGCACCTCGTCCGCCCAGCGGGTGCGGAGGCCCTGTGCGGGCGCCGGCGTGGAGGCGATGGCGAGGAGCATGAGAGCGGCGGGCACGGAGGCACGGAGGCACGAAGGCACGGCGTCCGCGGCCCCAACCGCTCTCCCGCGCGCCGGCGCTCCCGGCATCTCGCTCACCCCTGCTCCGTCCGCGCGATGATTTCCTCCTGGAGCGCCGCGCTGAGGTCGCAGAAGTAGTCGCTGTACCCGGCCTCGCGG
>CAYLJK010000197.1:0-5565 GCA_964383975.1 uncultured Gemmatimonadales bacterium
GACCGCACCCGGCGGCCGCTCGCCTTCGTGTACAACGGCGGCCCGGGTTCCGCATCGGCCTGGCTCCACATGGGTGCCTTCGGCCCGCGCCGCATCGTGGTCAACGACCCGCAGGCCAACCCTCCGGCCCCGTACCAGATCGCGGACAACACCAGCAGCCTCCTCGACGTCGCCGACCTCGTCTTCATCGACCCCATCGGCACCGGCTTCAGCCGCCCCGTCGGCCGCGGGCAGGGCCGCGACTTCTGGGGCATTGACGAGGACGCCGCCTCCCTCGCGCGGTTCATCTATGCCTATGTGAGCCGCAACGGTCGGTGGAACTCCCCGAAGTACCTCATCGGCGAGAGCTACGGCACAACGCGGTCGGCGGTGCTCGTCAACCGGCTCCAGTCGCGCGAGGGGATGGACTTCAACGGCGTCGTGCTCATCAGTGCCATCCTCGACTTCGAGACGACGGCCTTCGCGCCCGGCCACGACCTCTCCTACGTGCTCTACTTGCCGTCGTACGCGGCGACAGCCGCCTACCACGGGCTCATCCCCCGACCCCGGGACCTCGCGGCGTTCCTCGACGACGTGCGGCGCTTCGCGCTGACCGACTACGCGCTCGCCCTCGCGAGGGGCTCCTCCCTCGGCGCCGACGAGGCGGCCGCGGTGCGGCGCCGCCTCGCCGCCTACACCGGCCTCAGCGAGGAGTACCTCACCCGCGCCAACCTTCGCGTCACCCTCCGCCAGTGGATGGCTGAGCTGAACCGCGCGCGCGGCCAAACCACCGGCCGGCTCGACGCGCGGTACGTCGGACCGATGCTCAACCTCCTGACGGAGGGTGGCGAGGGCGACCCGCAGTCCCGCGCCATTACCGGCGCCTTCCCCGGCGCCAAGAACCCGGACCGGCCGGCCGGTCTGGGCGTCGGCGGCGACCAGCGCTACGTCCTCGGCGGCGGCGTCCAGTGGAACTGGAACCGCGCGCCTGCCGGCGGTCCCGGCGCCGCGGTCCCGGCCGGCCGCAACCTCACGCCATACGTCGGCGGCGACCTGGCCCAGGCGATGGTCGCGAACCCGCACCTGCGCGTCGAGGTGGAGAACGGCTACTATGACATGGCGACGCCGTTCTTCGCCGCCGAGTACACGATGGACCACCTCGGGCTGCCGGCGGAGGCGCGCGACCGCATCACGATGAAGTACTACGAGGCGGGCCACATGATGTACCTGCGCGACCCCGATCTCGTGGCGCTGAAGAGCAATGTCGCGGAGTTCATCCGCGCCACGTCGCGCACCCGGTAGTCGGCGCGCGATGTCCATCGTGCGTGTCACGTCCGCCCCGGACCAGCGGCACGCCGCCGCGCGGGTACGCGCCTACATCGCGGCGCAGCCGCCGCTGGCGCGACGCGCCCTTCGGACCCTGCGCGCGGCGATCCACGCCGCCGCGCCACGCGCCACGGAGCACTTCAGCTACCGCATGCCCGCCTTCCAGCTCGGAAGACGCGCGTTCGTGTGGTATGCCGCGTTCCGGGATCACGTCAGCCTGTACCCGATGACGGCGGAGATCCGGCAGGCCCACGCGGCCGCGCTCCGGGGCTTCCGCACGTCGCAGGCGACGGTGCAGTTCCCGCTCGACCGCCCGGTGCCGGTGGCGCTGGTGCGGCGACTGGTGCAGGCGCGCGCCGCCGCGGTGCGGAGGGAGGCACGGACCGATGCGTAGGCTTGTCGTCTTCGATTCCGTGTCGGTGGGCGGGGACTTTCCCGACGCGCACGGGGAATGTGCCGGGCCCACCGCCGCGACCCTGCCCGTGCCGCTCGCAGTGGTGGGGCGGCTGCTCCGAGGCTTCATCCGCTGATCGCTCACATGGACGGTGCCTGATGCGGTGGGGCTGGAAACCGGCGCTCGCGGCCGTCGTCCTCGGCGCCGCCGCGTGCGCCACCGCGCGGCGGATCGCCGCGCTGCGGAATGTGGAGTTCGAGCTGGCCGGGGTGGCGCACGCCCGGCTGGCCGGCGTGAGCGTGGAGCGGATCGCGGGCTACCGCGACCTGTCGCCGGCAGAGGTGGGACGCCTCGCGCTCGCCGCGACCGGACGCGAGGTGCCGCTCGACTTCGAGGTCCAGGTCCGGGCGCTGAATCCGGCTGCCAACGGCACCGTGGCGACACTGACCCGGTTCGCCTGGTCCCTCCTCATTGACGACCGGGAGGCGGTCAGCGGCGTCATCGACTCCACCATCACGTTCCCGCCGGGCCAGGCGGTCGTCGTCCCGGTCCGGGTCCACCTCGACCTGCGCCGGTTCTTCGACGGACCGGCGCAGGGGCTTGTGGACCTCGCCGCCTCGCTGGCCGGCGTGCGCGCCGATCCGACGCGCATCACGCTCCGGGCCGTGCCGACCGTGAGCACGCCGCTGGGCCCCATCACCTATCCGAACCCCATCACCATCCTGAACCGCACCGTGGGACAGCGCGCCGCGCCCTCCGCGGTGCGCCCCTGAGGACCGCTACATGTGCCGCCACATCCGCACCCTCTTCAACTTCGACCCGCCGGCGACGGCCGAGGAGCGGCGCGCGGCCGCGCTCCAGTTCGTGCGGAAGGTCTCGGGCTTCGCCCGTCCGTCGAAGACCAACGAGGCGGCCTTCGCGCGGGCCGTTGACCGCGTCGCCGCGGCGGCCGAGGAGCTGCTGGCATCGCTGGTGACGACCGCTCCGCCGCGGGACCGCGCCGTGGAAGCGGCCCGGGCGCGAAAGCGCGCGGAGCGCCGGTTCCGCCGGCTGGCGAGGTAGATTCCCTCCATGCTGGCATCCGATCTCGCCGGCGTGGTGGAGTTTCTCCGCCACGCCGAACGGCTCAAGACCGTCACCCGCAGCGGCTACACGTCGGCGGGGGAGCGGGAGAGCGTCGCCGAGCACACCTGGCGCCTCTGCCTGATGGCGCTGGTGCTGCACCGGGCGTTCCCGGAGGTGGACCTGGCGCGGCTCCTCGCCATCTGCATCGTGCACGACCTCGGCGAGGCGATCGGCGGCGATGTGCCGGCCCCCGAGCAGGCCGGTCGGTTCGCGGACGAGCCGGCCGGCAAGGCCGCGCGCGAACGGACCGACCTGCTCGCGCTGCTCGCTCCGCTGCCGCCGGCGCAACGGGATGAAGTCGTCGCTCTGTGGGACGAGTACGAGGCCGCCAGCTCGTCCGAGGCGCGGCTCGCAAAGGGGCTCGATAAGCTGGAGACCATCCTCCAGCACACGCAGGGGGACAACCCACCGGACTTCGACTACGGGTTCAACCTGGAGTACGGGCGCCGCTACACGGCCGAGCCGCCGCTCATCGCCGCGCTGCGCCACCTGCTGGACCGGGAGACCGAGCGGCGCGCGGGGGAGGCGAGGCAGTGACATGACCGCCCGCACCGCCATCCTCACCGTCGTTGCCCTCGGCCTCGTCCTCGCCGCCGTGCTCGAGGGCTCGCGCTTCCGCTGGGTCGCGCGCACCAGGGAGCTGCGCGAGCGGCTGCGGGCCGCGGCACCGGCTCCGGCGCCGACCGTCGTCACCGCAGCCGAGTTGGAGGCGCTCCCCTCCCCGGTCGCACGCTACCTCCGCGCCGCGCTCCGCGAGGGTCAGCCCGTCGTCACGCGCGCGCGCATCCGCTGGGAGGGCCGCTTCAACATGGGGAGCCCCGCGCGCGACAACTGGAAGCCGTTCACGGCGGACCAGGAGTTCGTGCCGCGCGCACCCGGCTTCGTCTGGGACGCCCGGGTCGCCATGGCGCCGGGGCTGACGGTCTTCGTGCGCGACGGCTTCGTGGCCGGCGAGGCCTCGATGCTCGGCGCCGTGCGCGGCCTGCTCACCGTCGTGGATCGCCGCGGGACACCGGGGCTGGCCTCCGGTGCGCTGCAGCGCTACCTCGCCGAAGCGGTCTGGTTCCCGACGGCCCTGCTGCCGACACAGGGGGTCACGTGGACCGCGCTCGACGATTCCACGGCGCGGGCCACGATCGCCTCCGGCGCGACGACGGTCTCGCTCGACTTCCGCTTCGGACCCGATGGGCTGGTCCGGGAGGTGCGCGCACCGGAGCGCACGTACGACGATGGCAAGGGACCGCCGCGCCGGCTCCCCTGGATCGCGCGGATCCTCGGCTGGGCCGCGCAGGACGGGATGCAGGTCCCCGACTCGGCCGTCGTGGAGTGGCGGTTCCCGGAACGGCCCTACGCCTACTGGCGTGGCCGCCCCGTGACCGTGAGCTACGAGTACGCGAGGCCGGCCGCCCCTTAGCACCGATTCCCGACCGCTGGGGCCGGGTTAGCGCCCTCAGCTGCCGCGACGTATACTGGGCGCCGGCGCCGGATCCACCGGCGCGATGCCAGGAGAACGTCGTGAAGCACCTGCTCGCCCTCTCCGCGGTCGCCCTCATCCTTGGCGCCGCCACGTCCGATGCCCAGCAGCCTGCTGCGGTTCCACCCCAGGTTCAGCTCCCGTCCCACCAGCCCGGCCAGTCAGGGCCCGGCGCCCTGCTCGCCAAGGGTCTCGTTGGGTTCGTGGCCGAGCAGCCGCAGGTGCTCGATCTCAACGAGCGGCAGCTCGCCCGCGCGCGCCAGATCGCCGAGCAGCTCATGGCGCGGAACGCGCCGCTGCACGCGCGCATCATCGCGATCACCGGCGGCAGGGAGATGCGTGATCTTCCGATGGCGGAGCGGATGCAGAAGCGGCAGCAGGCGCAGCCGTTCCTCGACTCGATGCGCACCAACGACGACCGTGCCACCGCCGAGCTGCGTGGCCTCCTGAACCGCGATCAGCAGGCGCGCCTTGATGCCGCGCGGGAGACGTTCCAGAACCGCGCCGCGGCCGCCGAGGGAGGTCGCGGCCGGATGATGGGTCGCGGCATGGGCATGCGCGACAGCACCGCGCCAGACAGCACGCGCCCCGGGATGGGCCGCGGCATGGGCATGCGCGACAGCGCCGCGCCGGACAGCACGGGCCGCGGGATGGGCCGGGGGATGGGTCGCGGCAGAGGACGCGGGATGGGCGGTGGAATGCGCAGGCCCTGAGGAGAGGAGCCCCGGGACGGGGGACCGGAGGCCGGTGCGGGCGACGCCCCTGCCGTGCCTCCGTGCCCCCGTGCCGCCGTGCCCTCCCCTGCCTATTCCCCCATCGCCGTGAACGCCGCGCCCACGAGCAGCATCACCACGTAGGAGGCGAGCGCCGCCGTCCACGCGGCGCCCTTCGACACCTTCTGCAACGTCAGCACGCCGATCGCGGTGATCACGAGCGCCCAGATCTGGAGCGGCCCGATCCCCGCGAGCACCCCCTCCAGCAAGTCGGGAACCGCCGCGTCCTCCGGGAGCAGCAGGTCGAGACCCAGGGAGACCCGGGCGTCCGCCATGGTCCGCACCGCTTCGGCCGGCGAGCCGCGCAGGCGCATCGCCACGCTCTGGAGGATGACCTGGAGCACCGCGGCGCTCGACGAGAAGATGGATGCGCTCATCAAGCCGCGGAACCGGATCTCGGCGCCGGTGGTCATGAGTGTCACGTACATGATCCCCGCCGAGAGCGCGCCGAACAGGAGGAACAAACCGCCGACCATCCAGCCGACCGACCGCAG
>CAYLJK010000198.1:0-212 GCA_964383975.1 uncultured Gemmatimonadales bacterium
CGCTCGTCCTGGCCCAGCGCTTCGTCTCGGGTGTCATCGCCATCTGGCTCTACGCAGCAAGTTCGCCCCCGGTATGACCCGGGCCCCGAACGGCAGCGATTGCCGCAATCGCGACTTGGACACGGGCCCCGTTCCCTCCGCTACTCTACTGCTCCCTGCGCGTGGGACTTTCCAAACGCCTGGTTCCGGTAAACGGGGTCACCACACTTGAT
>CAYLJK010000198.1:222-5553 GCA_964383975.1 uncultured Gemmatimonadales bacterium
AGGTCTGACTGCGACGATGGCCGGCGCATCCCTCTACAAGGAGTGAACGTTACGCGGTGCCCATCCACCCGACTGCGAGGGCGCCTAGGTCATGTCGACGCTCTCGGCTTCGCGGCGAGACCGTGAGCAACCGAGACGATGGGAGCAGCCGGTCGTCCTCCACCTGTGGCGTCCGGCAACTGGCCTGACCGGCGTTCGCTGCTGCCAACGCGCGGCCCGGCAAGTAGCTTAGGGCTGACACCACGAGCCGCGCGCTGCTGCGCACACGCAGGTCATGTCATGTCGCCGGGGTCATATGCGCATCTGGACCGTCCATCCCAAGTACCTTGATCCGCGTGGGTTTGTGGCGGTGTGGAGGGAAGCGCTGTTGGCCCGCGCAGTGCTGTGGGGTGACACCACAGGCTACCGGCATCATCCGCAGCTATATCGGTTCCAGACTCAGGCTCGCCCGCTCTCCGCCATCAACGCATACCTTCAGTTCCTCCTCGAAGAGGCCGATTCGCGCGGCTACCGGTTCAACCGCAGCAAGGTCGGCCCCGTTCGGGGCGCCGTTCACATCGAAGTCAGCGCCGGTCAGCTCGCCTATGAGTGGCGCCATCTTCGCCGCAAGCTGCGCGCACGCAGTCCTGCTTGCTATCGCCGGTGGCGCAACGTGTCTGTTCCAGATGCACATCCATTGTTCACAGTCGTTCCCGGCCCAGTAGAGTCATGGGAGCGCACCCGTGCCGCCGCAGCCGACGCCGCTTCGCGGCGCCGCTGAGCGTGCGCGTTGGGCCGCACCGCACCGGCATCGGCGCCTCGCCGAGCCGAACACCGTGGGCAGGCCCTGGACGCGGCGTCCGCATGGCCGAGTGGGCACTCAAGCAGAGGGTCCCGGCCGCTGTCGAGCAACGGCCGCCGACCGCGACGGTCGAGGACGTCAGCGAGCGCAGGACCTCGCGCAGGCGGACGCCGGCGACCTCATCCCTCACGATCATGTCGCCGCCCGCCACTCTCGGTGATCGCGTCTCCTGGACGCCGCTGGCTCGCGACGACCGCGCCGCCATCCACTGTCAGAGCACAGCACCCGCCCTGAGGCGCCTCAACCGCACCCTGGCGCGCGCCATGCGCCCGTTCGGGCCCCTGCGCACCGCCGCCGCGTGACGCTGCCCGCCCGGCTGCCCGTGCTGGCGCGCGCCTCGTCCACGTCGCAGGTTCAACGCATGGTTCCCCCCGGACCGGTGTGCGCCGGCCCCGGCCGAACCGCCGGGCGGCAGCTGAGGCGCATCCCGCTGGACCGCGCGAGAGTGTACGCTCGTGCGTGCCCCGTACGCACGCGATCCGTGACACCACCACCGATTCAGGAGCCGCCATGAGCCCACGGAAAGCCGCGCGCCAGGCCACCAAGGACAGCACCGCCGGCGCCGGGACGCGCAACCCGTTCACCGCCGAGGAGCGCGCGGCGATGAGCGCGCGAGCCGAGGAGTTGAAGGCCGACGCACGTGGCCGCGCACGCCCGAACCGGTCTGACGGGGAGCGCGCCGTGCTCGCGGCCATCGCCGCGATGCCGGAGCCAGACCGTACCATGGGCCGGCGGCTCCATGTGCTCATCACTGCCTCTGCGCCGGGCCTCTCGCCGAAGACGTGGTACGGGATGCCGGCGTACGCCAACGGGGATGGCAAAGTCGTGTGCTTCTTCCAGGGCGCGCACAAGTTCAAAGCGCGATACGCGACCGTCGGTTTCAGCGATGCCGCGCGTCTCGATGACGGGGCCATGTGGCCGACCGCCTTTGCTCTGAAGCGCCTTACGGCAGCCGAGGAGGCCCGGATCGCTGCGCTCGTGAAGAAGGCCGCGGGCTGAGAGCGGTTCGAGTCATTCCCACCACCGGGGTATCGAGAGCAATAGATCGGTCGCCTGACCGTGGCGTCCCTGCGTTCGATCCTCTTCATGTCCCTGCACCTGACGGACGACTTCCTGCGCGGGATGTCCCCCGGAGGGATCGTGAACATGATCGGGGTGCTCGTCCTGGTCGCATGGCTGTACGGCCGGCCACGAGCCACCCCGGTCGAAGCAGTTCGCTGAGGCCATCGCCGTCCTGTACGGCATCGGCTACACCGTCACGATGGGGCTCAAGTTCGGTTCCCTCGGCAGGCCGGCCCGCCGGTTCGACTACAAGGTCGGAGCTCTCGAGGCGCGCTGGTGGGCCGAGGGGTGGCGCATTCGACATCACCGACGCGCGCACGCTGCGCTGGCAGGCGTTCCTGATGGTGCCGGCGTTCGTGACGCGGAGGCTCTTCGACCGACGCTCGACGCGCTCCATGCCACGGGGCCGACCATGGGCTCACGGTGACGGGGCGGCACCACGAGATCTACATCAGCGATCCGCGGCGGACCGTTCCGGCGAAGCTCAAGACCGTGATCCGCCTGGGCGTGTCACGGGCGCCGCGGCGGCGAGGCATGCCGTAGCGGATCGGCTCCCGGCTCCCTCCGCCGGAGGGCGCCTGGTCGAGCCGCCACCTTGCGCGCGTCGCCGCAATCAGCTAATCAGCAGCCGGTACCCAGCCGGCCATCAAGCTGCATAGGGGAGCGCCGGGGCCTTCCGCCTCAGCGCGGCAAGCGCCCGGGTCGTGGTGCACGACGACGCCGGAGACCCCGGAACAGGAGGGAGCCCTGCCGTGAACGAGGTCACCGATACCCAGGCATCGTTGGAAGCCAGCCTCAAGGACGAGATCATCCGGATGTACCAGGAGGTCGCCGACCATCCGGAAGGCGAGTTCCACTTCTTCCACGGGCGCGAGGCGGCTGAGCTGTTCGACTACGCGCCGGAGTGGCTTGACCGCGCGCCGGCCGGGGCGGTGGCGTCCTTCGCCGGCGTCGGGAACCCGCTCGAGCGCGCCAGGCTCCAGCCCGGCGAAACGGTCCTCGACCTAGGCAGCGGCGCTGGACTCGACGCGATCATCGCGTCCTGGCACGTGGGCCCGAGCGGCCGCGTGATCGGTCTCGACCTGAACCCGGCGATGTGCCTGAAGGCGCAGGCGCACGCCGCCGCGACCGGCACGGCCATGGAGTGCCGCCAGGGACGCATGGAGGACATCCCGCTCCCGGACGCGTCCGTGGACGTCGTCATCTCGAACGGCGTGGTGAATCTGTCGTTCCGCAAGCGCCGCGTGGTGCAGGAGCTGTACCGGGTCCTGCGGCCCGGCGGCCGCATCTCGATCACGGACATCGTCAGCGCGAAGCAGCTCTCGCAGTCCATCGTCAACGACCCGAAGCTCTGGGCCAGCTGAATCGGCGGCGCTCTCCTGGAAGGAGAGATGTTCCGGCTGCTCGAGGAGACGGGGTTCACGCGGGTGCGTTCCGCCGTCGTCCCGCGGTTCCGTTTCCGCAAGCAGTCCACGCAGGACGCCGCCGAGGCCTTCGGGGTCCGTGCGGTGATGCTGACGGCGGGGAAGCCCGCGGCCAGTCGCCCGGGGGCAACAGCGTCGCCATGACGCGGGACGGCATGACGACGGGTGCGCACCGGCATCTCGCCGGCCTTCTCCAGCATGGCGTGGCCCGGGGCGGCGGCGTAGCCTGACGCCTGTGGGGGAGGGCAGCCCCTTCAGCAAGGAGGGCCCGATGTCCCGCGTGTCCCTTCACCGCTGCCTTCCGGCCATCTGGCTAGGCCTCGTCGCCTGCGCCACGGAGCCGCAGCTCCCATCGGCGGGCGACCTCGACGGCCAATGGGGCTGGGAGTGGAACGGCAACCCCGGTGGCTCCAGCATCAACATCTCGCTCTCGACGGCGGGCACGAGCGTGTCCGGCACCGGACAGGTCTGCGGCGTCGGGCCACTCTGCGAGCCGGGCGCGGTCACGATCACCGGCCGGCGCGCGTCGCACGTCGGACCGTTCACGCTCACGATGACCGGCAGCGGCAACTGGTCGGCCAGATACACGGGCCACTTCGAAGGGCTGGATCGGATGAGCGGCACGTGGAGTCGGGGCGGCGACTCGGTCACCGTGGCGCTGAACAGGTGCGGCAAGGCGAGTCTGTGCTGGTAGCGGCCGTCAGTCCCGTGCCCGACCGCACTGACGCGGCCCCGGGCGCCACCCGGCGTGCGCGAGTCCTCACCACGATGCTGGTGGCGGCCGGCGTGGGCTGCGGCGATACGACGGCACCGGCGCCCGTGGACCTCGTCGCGGGCCCGGTCCCGTTCGAAGGGCCGGGGGCGGTCGCGCCCGGGGGCGTCGTCACCGTCGGCGTCCAGACCTTCTCCCGCGGCCCGGTGGCGCAGTACCCGCTCCGCCTCTACCTGTCGCCGGATGCGCAGATCTCGGCCTCCGACATCGTCATCGGCGACCTCGTGGCCGTGCCGTCGCCGGCGGATCCCGACGGCGCGACGGCCGTCACCGGCGCGTCGCTCACCGTCCCCGCCGCCACGGCGCCGGGCGTGTACTACCTCGGCGTCATCGTGGACCCGGACGAGGCGCTGCCGGACACGGCCCGCACCAACAACAGCCGGCGCTCCGCCGTGCGGATCGGCGTCGGCGTGGCCGCCTCCGAGGTCGCGGCCCCGCCGGGCCTGCTCGCGCCCGAGGACCGGGCCGTGTTCGACCAGTATCCGCGCGAGACGGCCTTCGATTGGACCGACGCGAGCGGCGCCGCGGGATACGCGATCGAGGTGGACTTCTGCTATCCCTGGACCGATCCCGACTGGTAGGCGACGTGCGAGACATGGTTCTGGTGGGTGGACATCGGGGTGCCGGGCTCGGAGTTCAGGCTCAACTTCATCGGCGCCCAGCCGGGCCGGTGGCGGGTGCGCGGGCTCGACGCACGCGGCGTCGCCGGCCCTGCCTCGCCGTGGCGGACGTTCCGGTACCTGTACTGACGGGCTGTGCGGCGCAGGGAGTCGCGGCCCTTGCCACGACGGAACACCGCATCAGATTCCGGCTCGCCCCCTCACACGCCTGTTTCGCCACGGACGGAGGATCCATGCGCGCATCACTCGTCCTGATCCTGCTCGCTCTCACCGCCGCACCAGCCGGAGCGCAGCGGCCCGCTCAAGCACCGCCGGCCGCCGCCGCGGTCCAGGCGGGGGATAGCGCGCCGCGCCAGGCGCGCGGGCAGCCGGCGGCGGAACCGCGCGAGGAGTCGTCGGTCACCGAACGCACAATCCGCATCGGCGGGCAGACCATCCCCTACCGAGCGACCGCCGCCACGATGCTCCTCACCAACGACAGCGGCGCCGTGATCGGGAGTCTTTACTACACGGCGTACACGCGGTCCGACGTCTCCGACCTCACCCGGCGGCTGCCGGACGGAACGCAGGGGACGAACCTGGGCGCCCTCCGGACGGTCTACATCGCGCTCG
>CAYLJK010000199.1:0-2071 GCA_964383975.1 uncultured Gemmatimonadales bacterium
GTGCAGGTCCATCGTACCCCGACCGTGGCCATCATCTCCACCGGCGATGAGCTGGTGGAGCCGGACGAGGCGCCCGGTCCGGGCCAGATCATCAACACCAGCGCCTATGCCCTCGCCGCCATGGTCCGCGAGATCGGCGGCCATCCCATCATCCTGCCCATCGCAAAAGACACCTTCGGCGACCTGGAGCGGGTCTTCCGCCAGGCCGACGGAGCGGATGTCATCCTCAGCACCGGCGGGGTGAGCGTCGGCGAGCACGACTTCGTCCGCGATGCCCTCGCCGAGCTGGGCGCGGCGATGGACTTCTGGCGGGTGCGCATGCGCCCGGGCTCGCCGCTCGGCTTCGCGCACATCGGCGCGGTGCCGTGGCTCGGTCTGCCGGGCAATCCGGTCAGCACGATGGTCTGCTTCGAGCTGTACGTCCGCCCGGCGATCCGGAAGATGCAGGGCCACCGTGCCCTGCACCGGCGCGCCGTGCGCGTGGTGACCGAGGAGCCGGTGCGCACCCAGGGGCGTCTCATGCACTTCCTCCGGGCCGTCGTTCGCGAGGGGCCGGCGGGACGGACGGCACGCCTCACGGGCCCGCAGGGCTCCGGCATCCTCACCTCGATGGCGCGGGCGAATGCGCTGCTGGTCGTGCCGCCGGAGGTGAACGACGTGCCGGCGGGCGCGGAGCTGATGGCCATCCTCGTGGGAGAGGGGCACGGCTACAGTGAGACGGCGGGCACGGGGGCACGGGGGCACGGAGGCACGGACTAGGCGGCAGCGGGCGCAGCGGCAGCGGACCCGGACGCACAGGCGCACGGACGCCCGGGATGGGGAGGACACAACGCCTGGTTGCGGCTCCCTGCTTTTTCCTTCAGCGATGGAGGCATCAGATGGACGTCCCGATCACACCGGAGATTCTTGCCGCCCTGGGGAGGCTCGGGCACGTGCCCGAGAACCTCCAGCGGCGGTTCGATGCCGTCGTCACGTCGGAGGAGGGGGCGTATACGCTGCGGCTCTCCGACGACGACGCGATGGCGCTGGCCGAGCTGGTGCAGTGGCACGTGAAGACCGATCCGGCGACGGGCAGGCCGACCGCCGAGACAGCGCCGTACGCGGACCTTATCGGCCGCATAGACGAGGCGCAGTTCTGACGCAGGAGGGACGCCATGGGTCCGGTGCTGATCGTCGTCGCCGTCGTCGCTCTCATCGTCGGGATCGCCGTGGTGGCGCATCGCATCGAGCAGAAGCGCATCGCCGCGATGGGAGAGGCCGCCCGGGTGATGGGGTTCACCTTCCAGGAGAAGCTGGACGCGGCCGCGCTGGAGGGGGTGGTAGGCGAGCTGCCGCTGTTCCAGCGGGGGCATAGCCGGAAGGCCACGTCCGTCATGACCGGCGAGACGGCGGCGCAGCGAGCCGTCGTGATGGACTACCGGTACGTGACCGGGAGCGGGAAGAACAGCCACACCCACAACCAGACCGTGGTGGTCTTCCCGGACGGCGGCCGCGACCTGCCGGACTTCGAGGCCGGCCCCGAGAACGTCTTGCACCGGCTCGGCCAGGTCTTCGGCTACCAGGACATCGACTTCGAGCAGGACGAGGAGTTCTCGAAGCGGGTGCTGCTGCGGGGGGAGGACGAGGCGGCGGTGCGGCGGGTGTTCACTCCGGACGCCCGGGCGCTGCTGGCAGGCGAAGAGCGCTGGTCAGCACAGGCGCGGGGTGGGAAGCTCGCCGTGTTCCGGGCTGGGAAGCGGTGCGACCCCGCGGCGGTCCCCTCGCACCTCGCGACGGCCCTGCGGCTCCACACCGCGCTGAACCGGGGCTGAATCCGAGCGGCGCCGCGATGCCCAGGGGGCGGCCCGACGCCGCCCCTCCGCCTCCCAACCCCTTGAGTGCTAACCCGCTCGGACCTTACGGATCTCCTCTGTCAGCCGCGGCAGGATCTCGAACGCGTCCCCGACGATGCCGTAGTCCGCCAGCTTGAAGATCGGCGCGTCCCGATCCTTGTTGACGGCCACGATGACCTTCGCCGTGCGCATCCCCGCCACGTGCTGGATGGCGCCGGAGATGCCGACCGCGATGTAGA
>CAYLJK010000199.1:2081-5492 GCA_964383975.1 uncultured Gemmatimonadales bacterium
CCGTCTGACCCACCTGCTCGCCGTGCGGGCGCCAGCCGGCGTCCACCACCGCGCGCGAGGCACCGACCGCCGCGTTCCCGAACGCGGCCGCCAGCTCCTCGATGAGGTGGAAGTGTTCGGGCCCCTTCATCCCCCGGCCACCGCTCACCACTACCTGCGCCTCGGCGACGTCGAGTTTCCCCTGCTCCGCCGCCTTCACGTCGAGCACCGTGACGCGCGGCGTTTCGACGACCGCCTCGACCGGGACGACGGTGCCCCCGCGCTCCCGTGTCTCCGTGCCCGCCACGAACGTATTGGGCCGGATGGTGATGATGCCGATCGGCGCGTCGAGGAGCACCCGCTGGATCGCCTTCCCCGCGTACACCGGCCGCGTGGCCGTGACCTTCCCGCCCTCGACGCCGACCGCCGTGACGTCCCCGGCGAGCGGGGCGGCGAGCCGCGCGGCCAGGCGCGGGGCGAGGTCCTTCCCCGTCGCTGTCGCGCCGAGGACAACGGCGGCGCAGCCGCCGGCCTGCGCCACGACCGTCGCTGCGTGACCGTCCGGGCAGTAGCGCCCGAAGCACTCGTGCGTCGCGACCAGCACGCGATCGGCCCCCGCGGCGCCGAGCCCGGCGCCGGCGGCGTCCACGCCGGGGGCGGCCAGCACCAGCGCGTCCACCGTGGCACCGAGCGCGTCGGCCAGTTGCCGCGCGGCGGCCACCGCCTCGCGGCTCACCTTGCGCAGCTTCCCCCCCTGTTGCTCGCACACCGCCAGGACACGCGCCATCACAGCACCTTCGCTTCCTGCTGGAGCAGGCGCACCAGCTCCGGCACCGCGTCCGGCCCCTCGCCCACGATCCGCCCCTCCTTGCGCTCCGGCGGCGGGACGAGGGCCTGCACTTGAAGCCGCGCCGCACCGAGCGCAGCCGGCTTCATCTCGATCGGCTTCTTCCTCGCCGCCATGATCCCCTTGAGCGCCGGGTACCGCGGGTGGTTGAGCCCCTTCTCGCACGTGACGACCGCCGGGAGCGCGCAACCCACGACCTCGATGCCGCCCTCGGTCTCGCGCTCCGCGGTGAGACGGCCGCCGGCGATGTCGAGCTTCACCGTGGCCGAGACCACGGGGAGCCCGAGCAGCTCCCCGACGCTCACACCCACCTGATGGTGGTAGTCGTCCACCGCCATCTTGCCGAAGAGGATGAGGTCGTAGCCGCCGTCTCCGAGCTCCGCGGCCAGCGCCTGCGCCACGGCGAGCCCGTCGGCCGGGATGGGGTCCGCCTGGAGAAGCACCCCGCGGTCCGCCCCCATCGCCAGCGCGGTGCGGATCGTCTCCTGCGCGGCGTCCGGGCCGAGCGAGATGACCACGACCTCCCCCGACCCGGCCTTCTCCCTGCGCTGGAGCGCCTCCTCGACCGCGAACTCGTCGTACGGGTTGAGGATGAACTTGACGCCGGACTCATCAATGGCGGTCCCGGCGATCCGGATGCGCGTCTCCGTGTCGGGGACGCGCTTGATGCAGACGGCAATCTTCACGTAAGGGATCCCATGGTGAGACCGGGATTCGGAAGTCGGGAATCGGGAATGGCCGTCACCCCCGCTTCCCGCCTCCCGATTCCGGCCCGTTTCAAAACGCTCCCATCCCCGTGATCTCCTCGCCGAGGATGAGCGAGTGCATGTCGTGCGTCCCCTCGTACGTGTACACGCTCTCCAGGTTGGCGAGGTGTCGCATGGCCGTGTACTCGATGAGGATGCCGTTGGCGCCCAGGAGCCGGCGCGCCTCGCGCGCCGTCTCGCACGCCATGTTCACGTTGTTGCGCTTGGCGAGCGAGACCTGCTGCGGCGTCACCGTCCCCGCGTCCTTGAGGCGGCCGAGCTGGAGGGCAAGCAGCTGCGCCTTGGTGATCTCCGTCAGCATGTCGGCGAGCCGCACCTGCTGGATCTGCGTCGCCGCGATCGGCCGGCCGAACATCACGCGCTGCTTCGCGTACGAGACCGCCTCGACGTAACAGCCCATCGCCGCGCCGATCGCCCCCCAGGCGATGCCGTAGCGCGCCTGGGTGAGGCACATCAGCGGCGACTTCAGGCCACCGGACGTCGGGAGCAGCGCGGCCTTCCCCACGTGCACGCTCTCAAGCACCAGCTCGGAGGTATCGGAGGCGCGCAGCGACAGCTTCCCCTTCTGGTCCTTCGCCGTGAAGCCGGGCGTGTCGGTCGGCACGATGAAGCCGCGGATGGACCTGGGGTCGTCCAGCGCGCCGGTCTTCGCCCAGACGATGGCGATGTCGGCCGCGGACCCGTTGGTGATCCACATCTTCGCGCCGTTGAGGACCCAGCCGTCGGCCGTCTCCCTCGCGGTCGTGATCATCCCGCCCGGGTTGGACCCGTAGTCGGGCTCGGTCAGCCCGAAGCAGCCGATCAGCTCTCCCGACGCGAGCTTCGGCAGGTACTGCCGCTTCTGCTCTTCGGAGCCGAAGGCGTGGATGGGGTACATGACGAGGCCGCCCTGCACCGAGGCGAACGACCGGACGCCCGAGTCGCCGCGCTCCAGCTCCTGCATGATGAGGCCGTAGGCCACGCTGTTGAGCCCCGCGCACCCGTACTCCTCCGGGAGGTTGGCCCCGAAGAAGCCCAGCTCCGCCATTTCGGGGACCAGGTCGGTGGGGAACCGGCCCTCGATGTAGCAGTCGTTGATGACCGGCATCAGCCGGTCGTCCACCCACTGGCGGACGGTGTCGCGGACAGCCCGCTCCTCCTCGGAGAGGAGCCCGTCCACGTCGTAGAAATCCACACCCTCGAACGTCGCCATGACCGCTTTCCTGCTGGAGGTTCAGTCGGTCCGCGCGCGGCGGCGGCGCACCCAGCGCCGCGCCCCCGGCGCCACCCCGACCTCGCGCGCCTTGGCGCGGAAGGCGGGCCCGTGGTCCACCTGGTGCCCGTTCGCGTGCTGCCAGAGGTGGACCATCTCGTGCAGCAGCGTGTGTCCCGCCTCGTCCCACCCGTGGGCGTCCACGTGGCGCCGGCTGAGCGCGATCTCGAGCGGCTCGCCCGTGACGTGTGCCAGCGTGAGGTGGCCGAGCCGCGAGCGCATCCGGCCGCTGAGCCGGATCGGCAGTGCGGGGAGCGCGCCGGCGAAGTGCCGCACGTTGTACTCCCGGAAGAGCGCCAGGAGCCGCTCGAGCTTCGCGGCGTCCCCCGGCGCGGCCCGCTCGGCGGCCCGCGGCCGGGCCGGCGGCGCCGCCGCGTGCGCCTCCGCCGCGAAGCCGAGGATCTCGCGCTCGGCCGCCCGGCGCAGCGCCCGCGGGAGTCCGGGTGTCAGGAACCGCACCACCGCTTTGAGCACCCGGTCCGGCGCCATCACGAAGCCGCGGTGGATGCGCACGACGCGCCGCGGCGTAAGGCTCACCATGACCGAGCGGTTGTCCGTGACGGCGA
>CAYLJK010000200.1:0-5436 GCA_964383975.1 uncultured Gemmatimonadales bacterium
TGGTCCACGGACGCGCAGTACAAGGACGGCTTCGGGCCGCTGACACCGGGCTTCACGGTGGTGAAGTACGGCGACGCGAAGGCGGTCGAGGCGGCGATCACGCCGAGCACGGCGGCGATCATCGTCGAGCCGATCCAGGGCGAGGGCGGCGTCCTGGTCCCGCCGGCCGGATACCTGCGGCAGCTGCGCGAGCTCTGCACGAGGCACAACGTCGTCTTCGTGGCCGACGAGATCCAGACGGGCCTCGCCCGCACGGGCAAGATGTTCTGCTGGGAGTGGGACGGCGCGAAGCCGGACGCGATCATCCTCGGCAAGGCGCTGTCGGGCGGGTTCTATCCCGTCTCGGCGTTCCTCGCCACGGAGGAGATCATGGGGGTGTTCAAGCCCGGGGACCACGGCTCGACGTTCGGCGGCAACCCGCTGGGCGCCGCCATCGGCCGCGCCGCGCTCCGGGTGCTGGTCGAGGAGAGGCTGGCCGACCGCGCCCACGAGCTGGGTGAGTGGTTCATGGGCGAGCTGCGGAAGATCCACGCGCCGCACATCACGGACGTGCGCGGCAGGGGGCTGCTGATCGGCGTCGAGCTGACCGGTCCAGCGCGTCCCTACTGCGAGGTGCTGGCCGAGCGCGGCATCCTCTGCAAGGAGACGCACGACCACGTCGTGCGCTTCGCCCCGCCGCTCGTCATCTCGAAGGCCGACCTGGAGTGGGCGCTGACCCACGTCCGCGAGGTGCTGGCGATGAGCCTGGAGCCGGCGGCAGCGGCGGCCCACTAGGAGGGACGGAGGCACCGAGGCGCCGAGGGGTCCGGAGCAGTCCGGGCCCCTCTGCCGTTTCCGCGCGCCGACTCAGCAGTCCCTCGGCGACGGCGGGGAGCAGCGCGACGGGGCGGGCCGGGCGTACGGTGGGCGCGGGCGCTCGACCACCACGACGCCCCCGTCCGCCTCGGCGATGAGGAGGTCCCCGGCCCGCGACGCGAGGCCGGTCGGCTCACGCAATCCGGGCACCGCATACGCCGCGCGCACGATGCGCTCCCGCAGGTCCAGCACCAGCAGCGTGCTGTACGCGGCGCTCACGGCGTAGAGCAGGCTGTCCGCGACCGTCGCTCCCGTAACGACGTAGTCGGCGAGCGAGCGGTCCGGGGCGGCGACACGCACCCCCTCCGCGAGGCCCGGGACGAACTCGGCGCTGAGGAGCAGGTCGCCGCGGCTGAACCGCGAGACCACGAGGCGGCGGTGCCGCGCACTCGGCACGCTCAGGGTGATCAGTTCATCGGATGCGGGATCAAATGCCAGGGTGTGGACGAGCATCTGGCGGGCGCGCACGGTGGCGAAGCGGGAGCGGCGCAGGTCAACGATGCCGCCGCTCGTCTCCCGGAACATCCGCCAGGCCCGGTCGTCCTCGGCGCGGGCGCCTGCCCGGAGCAGCACGTAGCTCTTGTTCGTCGCGAGGAGGGCCAGCGTGTCGCCCAGGAACGCGGCGCCGGCGAGGGGCGAGAGGTCCACGCTGTACTCCGCGTCGAGCACGACCCGGTGCTCGGCCCGGGTAAGACTGCTGTCGAGCACCACGACTTCGTAGCGGTCGGTGGCCAGGAGGAACCGCCCCGAGGCCGCATCCCGGTCCAGGCCGGTCACGCGTCCAGCCAGCGGCGGTTCGATGCGTACGCGTCGCCGCACCCCCAGCACCGGCAGCTCCGCGAGGGGGCCGCGCGCGGGATCGGTGTCGAGCGCGGCGAGGTCCGGCGGCGCGACGCCCCAGGTGCCCCGCCACGACATCGGCCCCGCCTTCCACTCCTCGAGGGACCACACCCAGTGCCGCGGGTTCCAGGAGAACCGCACCGGGTCCGACTGCCCGAGGAAGGGCGGCGGTCCGGTGGAGGCGAACGCCTGAAGCGCGTTGGCGCCGGCCACGACGACGAACAGTCCCATCGCGAGGCGGCCGAGGCGTCCGGGCTCGCGCGGACCGCACGGCTCATGCTCCCGCAGCAGCAGGAGCAGCACGCCGATCACGACCAGCACCGTCCAGTGGACCACCCACGACCACACGTAGGTGTGGGCGCCGAGGACGGGGAGGCCGAATCCCTGCCCCACGTCGCGGATGGCGTGGCCGGCCGAGTGGCGCAGCGCCATGAACGTCCCCCACGCGCCGAGCAGCACGGCCGTGCCGAGGTAGCGCGGCCGCGGGCCGTAGCGCACCACGAACAGCGCCGTGAGCGCGATCAGCGCCATCGACGTGCGCTGCGCCCAGCAGAGGATGCACGGTGCGTCGCCGCGGACGACGGCGAGCCCCACCGCGCCGCCGACGGGCACGGCGATGAGCACGATCACGATCCCGGCCAGGGCCGTGAGCAGGCGCGCGTGGGGGACGGCCATCAGTAGTTGAGCCCCGGCAGCACCGAGGTCCGCGTCCCCACAAGGAAGAGGAACGCCATCAGCACAGCGCTCAGGAGCAGGATCCGGAAGGCGAGGCGTTCCTTCTCCGGGCGGCGCCAGACGAGCCACGCCACCCAGAGGATGAGGAGGAAGTTGAGGAACTCCACGCGGCTACGGCCGGCGCGTGGCGGAGTCCACTGGCGCGCGCGTGAAGGCGCCCCAGTCCTGGATGACAAGCCGGGCCGCGGCCCCGTCGAAACCGCTCTCGAAGCGGACGAAGTCCTTGTCGAACTGGCGGTCGCGCCAGACGGCGCGGAAGGTGTCGTAGTGCCAGTGCTGGAGGTCCGCCTGCGCCCAGCCTCCCCAGTCGAGGACGAGCCCCCCGCTCTCCTCCCGGACGGTCATCGTCCCGTACAGGCTGTCCACATAGCGCCCCGCGAACTCGGCGGTGGGGTGGGAGGGTCGGGTCCCCCGCACCCGCGCCGAGTCGAGGCGCCGCTCCTCGCGCGCCTCGCGCTCGCGGGCCTGCCGGTGGGCCGCGAGGAGGTCCGCCGCCCAGTCGCGCCGGACGCCCCCGGTGTAGGCGTCGAAGACGCGGTACATCAGCGCGACGAGGAGGTCGTCGGCGCCGGAGAGGTTCGCGAACGCCACGACGCCGAGGCGCTCCTCCGGGAGCAGGCCGACACGGGCCCGCATCCCGTCGAGCGAGCCGCTGTGCGCCACCACCAGGCGGCCGCGGTAGTCGCTCAGCGACCAGCCCAGGGCGTAGGCCCGCAAGTGGACCTCGGGGAAAAGTGAGTCCGTGCGCCGATCCGGCCTGATGACGGTGTTCGGGAGGCGGAGCTCGCGCACCGTGGAGTCCGCGAGGAGGCGGCGGCCCTGGTGGACGCCGCCCGCGAGGTGGAGGCGCACCCACTGGGCCATGTCGAGCACGCAGGTGTTGATCGAGCCGGCGGCGCCGACGTTGTCCACGTTCCGCCACGGGATGGGCTGCACCCGATCGTCGTAGCGGGCGTGCGGGGTGGCGACGTCCTTCATCCCCGCCAGCTCGGTCACGCTGGTCACCGACCGCGTCATGCCGAGCGGTCGGAAGATGCGCTCGCGGACCGCCTCGTCCCAAGGGCGACCGGAGACCGCCGCCACGACCTGTCCGGCCGCGATGAACATGTTGTTGTTGTAGCCGTACCGGGACCGGAAGCTCCACGACGGCGGCTGGAAGCGGAGCCGCCGCAGGATCTCGTCGCGCGACAGCGTCGTGCCGTACCAGAGCGCGTCGGCGCGGCCCAGACCGCTGTTGTGCGCCAGCAGGTCGCGCACGCGCAGCTCGCGGGTGACGTACGGGTCGAACACCTGGAACCCCGGGAGGTGCCGCGTGACGGGGTCGTCCCAGCGCACCCGGCCCTCGTCCACGAGCATGCCGAGGAGGGCGGCGGTGAACGCCTTCGTGGTCGAGGCGGCGAGGAAGACCGTGCGTGGAGTGACCGGGTCGCCGCGCCCCAGCTCGCGCACGCCGAAGCCGCGCGCCCAGACCACCGAGTCGTCCTTCACGACCGCGACGGCCAGGCCCGGGACCTCCCAGGCCCGCATCGCCTGCTGGATGTAGGCGTCCAGGCCGCGCAGGGCCGGCGGCGGCGCCTGCGCCTCCGCGCGCACCGCACCCGACAGCCCCAGCACCAGTCCGCCCAGCCACGCCGCTGTCCACCGCATTTTCCCGCTCCGTTCCGGTCGCGGCGCGAATATGCGGAGGCGGCGTCCGCCCCGCCACCGCGCGGCGGATGAAGACTTCTTCATGGCGGCTTCCCTCGCGTTTCACCCCGCCGGGGCCACAATGGGACGGGCGCCCCGCCGCGGCGCGGGCGCATCGGTACTCGCGGGAGGGTCTGTGACGGCGCCATGGAGACCCGTGGTCATCGGGGTGGACGGATCGGTGGAGTCGGCGCGAGCGGCGCACCTGGGGGTGCGCATCGCGGAGCGGGCCGGGGTCGCCTGCCACCTGGTGCACGCGGCGCCGGACTACTGGAGCGCCGTGGCGGTGCCGGAACTGGGGCTCGACGCGGTGGAGCTGGACGCGGCCACGGAGGAGTACGCGCGGGCGACGGTGCGCGGCGCACTGGCCGGCCACGTGCCGGCGAAGGCGCTGGACGGGCTCGAGGTACGCGTGGGCCGTGCGGCGATGGTGCTGGCGGAGGCGGCCGAGCGCTACCACGCCGAGGTGATCGTCCTGGGCGGGAAGCACCACCGCGGCCTCGACCGGATCACGTCGAGCACGGTGATCCACATGGTCCGGGCGCACGATACGCCGATCCTCGCCACCGACGGTGGGAACCCCGAGATCGCCCGCGTGCTGGTCGCCGTGGACCTCTCGTACGCCGCGAAGCCAGCGATCGCCGCCGCGGAGCGGTGGGCCGGGCTGTTCGACGGCCAGCTGCGTGTCATCAGTGTGGTGGAACCCGTCCCGGTGGTGCCGGGCGTGTCGCTGCGGGTCGGGGACGAGGAGGTGTTCCGGGCGGCCGAGCGGCTGCTCGAGATGACGGTCTGGCCGGTGATCACGCGCCCCGGCACGGAGACCGTCGTGCGGCGCGGGCGCTCGGCGGCGGCGATCGTTGACGAGGCGACCAAGTGGCACGCGGACTTGGTCGTGCTCGGCTCGCACGGCAAGGGATGGGTGAACCGGCTGCTGATCGGGAGCACGTCGGAGCGGCTGCTGCACGTGCTCCCCGCGACCACCCTCATCGTCCCCGTGGGGAAGCCGGCGGCCCACCGCGCGCACGGCGGGGCCGGGCCCTCGGGCTCGGCCGGCGTGGCCGCATCGGGCCGGGGGACATAGCTTATCAGGACGCTGCGGCGGCCCCTTCCCGCCGCGCGCGGGAGGGACGTGGCGGCCCATCATCCGACGACCGACGCGCCTCCGCGATCCGACGAGGCCGCCCGCATCCGCGCCCGCTTCGAGCGCCTGCTCGGCGCGGCCGTGGCCGTCGCCTCCTAGCACAGCCTCTCCGGCGTCCTGCAGGCGGTGACCGACGCGGGCCGCTAGGTGGTCGGCTCCCGCTACGCCGCGCTCGGCGT
>CAYLJK010000201.1:0-5415 GCA_964383975.1 uncultured Gemmatimonadales bacterium
CCTGGTAAGCCTCGTCGGCGACGCCGAAGCCGGGCTTCAGCCCCACGCGCGCGCCGTGCTCCCGCAGGACCTCCAGGCAGAGCGCGTGGATGGTGCCGCGGTGCACCTCCTCGGCGCGCGACCCGACGGTGCGTGCGAGGCGAACAGCGATCTCCTCGGCCGCCTTGTTGGTGAAGGTGACGCAGCAGATGCGCTCGGGCGCCGCGCCGTGGCGCGCGATGAGCCACTCGACGCGGCTGATGAGGCAGAACGTCTTTCCCGCGCCCGGCCCGGCTACCACGAGCACCGGGCCCACGGCCGCCTCGATCGCGCGGCGCTGGGCGGGAAGCGGACGCTGAGCGGTCATCGCCCCAATCTAGCGGTGCCCTGCGACGCAAGCGGTGGGCCCCGTCGGGGTCCCACCGCATTCGGTTCATCCGGCGTTCACCGCTCCCGCTCGCGCACGATGAGCGCCGGGACGTTCGCCTCCCGGACCAGCGTGTTGAACGCCGGAATCTGCCGTTCGACGATCCGCTGGAGCGCGTCCAGCTGGACCTGGAGCGCCGCCGAAAGCAGCTCGAACACCTCCAGCGCCTGGTCCGTCGGTCGAGCATCGGCGCTCGCCGCCACGCCCGCCAGCGCCGCGATGCGGTTGTTGAGCTTCATCGGGTAGTTCAGCGGGTCCTGGGGGCTGCGGTTGCGGACCTGGTAGATCTCCTCCTCGACGGCTGAGAGGCGGCGGCGCAGCGTGTCGGCCCGCTCGCGGATGGGGACGGCCTGTGGATGGCCCTCCACGCGCGCGCGCACCTGGTCGAGCTGGTCCTTCAGGTCGCGGATGCGGATCACGGCGCCGTTGGCCTCGCTCAGCCGGTCCCGCACCCGGATCAGGAACGCGAACTGCGTCGCGAAGTCCTCCGGGCTCGTGCGCACCCGCGGATCGGGCAGGTAGCGGAACGTCTGCGTCTGCGACCGGCCGCCGGCGCTGAGGCGAACCTGGTAGCGCCCGGGCGGCGCCAGCGGGCCGGTGAGGCTCCCCGCCCACATGATGAGCCCAGGAAAACCCGTGGCGTCCGGGTAGCGGAGGTTCCAAACAACGCGGTTCATCCCGGCGCGAAGCGAGTCGAGCCGCCCGACGCGCAGCGAATCGGCGCCGCGGGCGCGCCGGCTGGAGAACGTCCGGATGACCGTGCCGGTCGAATCGAGGAACTCCAGCGTCACGACCGCCGCCGAGTCGGGGCGCTCCCGCAGGTGGAAGAAGGCCACCACGCCGGAGGGCGGGTTGCGGCCGACGCTCCCGCTTCCCGGTGAGCCGCGCAAGCGGTACGTGTCGCGCGGCCGGTAGAGGAACGCGTCGGCGCGCGCCACCGAGTCCGCCAGCTGGTGCAGCGGCGTCAGGTCGTCGAGCACCCAGAACGACCGCCCGTGGGTCGCGGCGACGAGGTCGTTGTTCGCGACCGCGAGGTCGTGCACCGGCACCACCGGGAGGTTGAGCCGCAGCGACTGCCAGTTGGCGCCGTCATCGAACGAGACGTACACGCCGAACTCCCCGCCGGCGTAGAGGAGTCCCGCCACGGCGGGGTCGGCGCGCACCACGCGGATGAAGTGGTTTGACGGGATGCCGCGAACGATGCGGGTCCAGCTGCGGCCGAAGTCGGTCGTGCGGAAGACGTACGGCGCGAAGTCGTCGAGCCGGTAGCGCTGCGCGGCGACGTACGCCGCGCCCGCCTCGTGCGGCGAGGCCTCGATGAGGGAGATCGTCGCCCACGCCGGCAGGTCCGGCGGTGTCACGTTCTGCCAGCTCCCGCCGCCGTCCCGCGTGACGTGGACGAGGCCGTCGTCCGACCCGGCCCAGATGACGTCGCGGTCCCGCGGCGAGGGGGCGATGGTGAACACCGTGGCGTAGGTCTCGACGCCGGTGTTGTCCTTGGTGATGGGCCCGCCCGAGGGCCGCCCCTTCGTCGTGTCGTTGCGGGTGAGGTCGGGCGAGATGGCGGTGAAGCTCTGGCCCTCGTCGGTGGACCGGAAGACGCGTTCGCCGCCCACGTACAGCGTGCCCGGGTCGTGCGGCGAGAGGACGATGGGGAAGGTCCACTGGAAGCGGTGCCGGAGCTGGGCGCCGCCGTAGCCCATCGGGTTGTCCGGCCAGACCATGATGTTGCGTTCCTGGCCGGTGCGCCGGTCGTGGCGGTCGAGGTAGCCGCCGTAGCAGCCCGCGTAGGAGATGTCCGGATCGTCGGGTCGCACGGCGATGTAGCCGCTCTCGCACCCACCCAGCACGGTCCAGTGCTCCCGTCCGATGCCGGCGCCGTCAGTGCGGCTGGGCACGCAGATGGTGCTGTTGTCCTGCTGCGCGCCGCAGATGCGGTAGGGGAACTCGTTCGTCGTCGTGACGTGGTAGAGCTGGGCCGTCGGCTGGTTCTCGATGGAGCTCCAGCTGGCGCCGCCGTTGTCGCTCACCGTCGCGCCGCCGTCGTTCCCGTTGATCATGCGGCGCGGGTCGGCCGGGTCCACCCAAAGCGCGTGGTTGTCGCCGTGGGGGACCGCGATGGGCCGGAACGTCCGGCCGCCGTCCCCTGACCGCCAGAACTGCACGTTGAGCACGTACACACCGTCGTGGTTCGCGGGATCGGCGTGGATGTGCGAGTAGTACCAGGCGCGCTGGCGCAGATTCCGGTCCTCGCTGGCGCGCGTCCAGGTGCGGCCGGCGTCGTCGGAGCGGAACACGCCACCGTCCTCGGCTTCGACGATGGCCCACACGCGGTCGCCGTTGACGTACGACACCGCCACCCCGATGCGGCCCACCACGCCCCGCGGCAGGCCGGCGTTGCGGGTGATCTCCGTCCAGGTATCACCGCCGTCGGTGCTCTTGAAGAGCCCGCTCCCGGGGCCGCCGCTGACCAGCTCCCACGGTCGCCGCACCGCCTGCCAGATGGCCGCGTAGAGGATGCGCGGGTTGCGCGGGTCCATCACGAGGTCGATCGCGCCGGCGCTGTCGGAGCGGAACAGCACCTTCTCCCAACTGCGACCGCCGTCGCGCGAGCGGAAGACACCGCGCTCGGCGCTCGGGCCGAAGGCATGGCCGAGCACGGCGACGTACACGAGGTCGGGATCGCGCGGATGCACGCGGATGGCGGCGATCTGACCGGCATCGCGCAGGCCGATGCGCGTCCAGCTGCGGCCGGCATCGGTGGACCGGTACATCCCGTCCCCCGGCGAGGTGTTGCCGCGGATGCACGCCTCGCCGGTGCCGACGTAGAGGACGTTCGGGTCCGAGGGCGCGACCGCCACCGCGCCGATGGAACCGGCGCCGAGGATGGAGTCGGCGATCGGCGACCAGCTGATGCCGCCGTCGGTGGTCTTCCAGACGCCGCCGCCGGTGGCGCCGAAGTAAAACGTGAGCGGATCTCCGGTCACGCCGGTCACGGCCGTCACGCGGCCACCGCGGTACGGTCCGACGGAGCGCCACGCCATCGCCTGGAAGAGCGTCGAGTCGTGGCGCGGCGCCGCGGCCGGAGCGGGAGGCACGAACGCCGCCGAACGCGCGGGACGTCGCTGGGCCGCGGCTGGAAGGGCGACGACGAGGAGCAGCAGCCCGAGGGCGGGCGGCATGGGGCGACGGGACATCGGGGGCCTCCGGGCACGAAGCTGGTCGTGAGCGGCGCTAACCTATGCGCGTTCGCGGCCCCGCGCGAGAGGCGCCCGCTTGCGCGCCGGGGCCGGCGGCGGCACATCTCTCCCGGAGGGCCCATGCTCACGACCCGTCGGCTCCTGCCGTGCCTCTCCGCGGCCCTGCTCCTGGCCGGCGGCGCGGCCGCGCAGCAGCCCGGCGACGGGCCCGCGTGGCGCACGCTGCGCCGGGAGATGGTGGACCGCGTGCTCATCCCCGCCGGCATCCGCGACCGGACGACGCTCGACGCGATGCGAGCCGTCCCCCGGCACCTCTTCGTTCCCGCCGACAAGCGTGAGTACGCCTACGAGGAGACGCCCATCCCCATCGGCCACGACGCCACCATCTCGGCTCCGGTGATCGTCGCCATCATGACGGAGGAGATCCGGCCGCGGCCGGGGATGCGCGTGCTGGAGGTGGGGACGGGCTCCGGCTATCAGGCGGCGGTGCTCGCGCAGATCGGCTGCCGGGTCTGGTCCATCGAAATCGTGCGGGCGCTCGCCGACTCCGCGCGCGCGCGGCTCGAGGCGCTGGGCTACCGCGGTATCGAGGTGCGCCACGGCGACGGCTACGCGGGCTGGCCCGAGGAGGCGCCGTTCGACGCGGTCCTCGTCACCGCCGCCGCGCCCGAGATCCCGCCCGCGCTGGTGGACCAGCTCGCCGCCGGCGGCCGCATGGTGCTCCCGGTCGGGCCGCCGGGCGGCGTCCAGTACCTCGTGGTGGTGGAGAAGGACCGCGTCGGGCGCACGAGCGAGCGCCGCATCGAGGCGGTACGCTTCGTGCCGCTCCGGCGCGACATCCGCTGAGCGCTACGGCTCCCGGCCGCGGCCCCCGCGGCCACGATGGTCCGGCTCGTCCTCGTCGCCGTCCCCGCGCGGCGCGCGCTCGTCCAGGAACCGGCCGGAGTCCACCTCGAAGCGCCGGATGACCACGACCACGCCCGGGCGTCGCGGGTCCACCACGCGCACGTGGACGACGCGGCGGTCACCCGAGGGCCGGTGGAGGATCCAGCTCCCCGCCGGCGCGCGCGCCGCGATGCCTCGGCACGCTGTCGCGCGCGCCTGCTGGCCAGGCGGTCTCCCCGGGATCCAGACGCGGCACATCTCCGGTCGCGGCAGGTGGCCGGGCGGGATGCCCAGAATGTGGGTCGATGCGGACGCCCCGCGGCTCGGACCGGGAGCGCTCACCACCTGCGTGGTCGCACAGGCCGACACGGCGAGCGCCGCGCCGAGGACGAGGAACCGCGCCCGGGTCATGCCCGTCCGACTCCCGCGCGGGCGACGACGTAACGCTTCCGAAGACGTCGCGCGGCGGACCGCGGCCCGCCGCGCGCGCCGATGTACCGCCCGCGACCTACTGGAGGCCCGGAAGGGAGTTCCCCGTCACCGCCCGGTAGCTGTTGAGCCGGCCCCAGCCGAACGTCTGGTCGTAGCCGGCCGCTCCCCGGTCATCCACCGATGTCTCGAGCCGCGAGCGGAGCGCCGAGCCGCGCAGGCCGGTCACACTCGCCACGATCGCCGCGGTACCGGTCACCTGGGGTGCCGCCATCGAGGTGCCCTGGAGCCAGGCGTAGCCGCCGTTCAGGTACGACGAGTAGATGCAGCCTTCGGGCGTGGTGTTCGAGTAGCACTGCCCGCCCGGGGCGCTGAGGTCGAGCCCGGGGCCGTACTGCGAGTACGACGCCTTCTCGTCCTTCCAGTTCGTGGCCGCGACGGAGATGGCGAGCGGGTCGCAGGCCGGGCACGCCACGGTGCCGGAGCCGCTGTTCC
>CAYLJK010000202.1:0-5403 GCA_964383975.1 uncultured Gemmatimonadales bacterium
CCGAGGGACTCCGCGGGGCGTCGGTCCGGCCGTGCGGCTGTGCGTCACGCCACTGCGCGCGCCTCGACTCGCCGGCGGGCCACCGCCCGCCGCACGATCCACCCCAGCATCGCGACCAGGCCGGCGAGCAGGGCGAGCCGCCGGCCGAAGGCCTCGACGAGAACGACCATTCCGGCGCGAGCGAGACGCGGCGGTTCGCGCCCTTCCGCGAGCGAGGCGAGGAGCTGGTTCACCTCCGCCGCCGTGGCGGCGCGGGTGACGCCCGAGAGGGTGCGCGGGAAGCGCACGAACATCGGCTCGCCGCTGGCCCCGACGCCGACCACCGCGCCGGCGCCCATGTGGCCCCCGTCCTCCAGCCGGATGTTGAGCACCCAGGGCGTACCCGCGTTCCACGCCTGGGAGACGGCGAAGACGCCCGACCGCTGGTCAACCTCGATGCTCCGGAAGCTGAGCGGCACCTCGGTACGCACGCCGTTGACGAGCGCGGTCGCCGTGCCGCTCAGCGGGTAGCCCACTGCATCGCCGTGGTGGAAGGTGTGCAAGATGAGCCAGCTCCCGTCGGTGCCAGTCCGGTGCGGCCGGACCTCGACGGAGATCCACGGCGGCCCCGCGAGAGCGGGGGCGGCGGTGACGGCGCAGATGGCCAGCGCGAGGGCGAGGCGGTTCATGACGGACTCCGGTCGGGGTTGCCGGTAGGATGCCCGAGCGGAGGACGGGGTTTAGCGGGGTGCGGCTGGGCCCGCCATCCGGAACACCTCCCCCGTCAGCACCACGACGTACACCTCGCCGGCGGCGTCCTCGCCGAACGAGGAGACGGGGCCGAGACCTTCGACGAGGGTGCGGTGATCGACAACCCGCGTGCCGTCCCAACGGAAGGCCCGGATCCACCCGCCGCAGAAGTCGCTGTAGAGGTAGTGGCCGACGAGTGCCGGCACCGCGCGCCCGCGGTACACGAGACCGCCGGTCACCGAGCATCCCTGGTCGTGGCCGTACTCCATCGCGGGGAGCTGCGTCCCCGCGCGGCGGCAGGAGGGCAGGAGGAAGCATTGCGAGCCTTCGAGTCGCCGCCAGCCGTAGTTCACCCCGCGTTCACCGGCGGGCACGACGTTGATCTCTTCCCACCGGTTCTGCCCGACGTCCGCGACGTAGAGGAACCCCGCGACGGTATCGAACGCCATCCGCCACGGGTTCCGGAGCCCGAGCGCCCAAGTCTCGACCGGGCCTATCGTGCCTCCCTGCCCCTGCGCGTCGGTGCCCGCCGCATCTACCGCGATGCGCAGGATCTTCCCCAGCCGCTCCGCGGGATCCTGCGCCCGGTTCCCCGGATCGCCCGCTGCGCCGCCGTCACCCATGCCCGCGTACAGCGCGCCGTCGGGCCCGAAGAGCACGTGGCCGCCGTTGTGGTTGGCGAACGGCTGGTCGGCGAAGAGCACCAGGCGCTCGCTGCTCCGGATCACCGTGTCGGCGGCCGGGTCGGCGCGGAACTCCGCGATGTGCGTATCGCCGCGGGCATCGGTGTAGTTCACGAACAGGCGGCCGTTCGCCGCGAAACGGGGGTGGAAGGCGAGCGACAGCAGGCCGCGCTCCCCGCCCGACCCGACGGAGTCGGAGAGATCCAGATACGGCCGCTCGAGGAGCCGGCCGTCGCGCGCCACGCGGATGCGCCCGGCCTGCTCGACGATGAAGAGCCGCGGGTCGCCGGGCGGCGCCGTGAGCTGCACGGGCGCCTCGAGTCCCGACACGACCCGCTCGAGGCGGATGCCCGGCACCAGCCGCGGTGCGGGCGGCGACGCCGGCGCCGCGCACGCCGCCAGGAGTGCGACCGCAGTGCCCGCGACAGACCGTACGCGCACCGTCCCTCCGTGCCCCCGTGCCCCCGTGCCCGCTACTCCGTCAGCCATAACCACCACATCCACAGCCGCGTGGTCCAGCTCGGGTAGATCGGCAGCGTCCCCGGCAGCTCGAGCCACCAGAGGCGGAGGGCGAGCCGGTCGAGGCGCAGGAGCGCCTCGCGTGACACGCGCCCGGGGGGAGGCACCAGCGCCGCAAGCCGCCGGTACACCCGCTCGCGCGCCTCACCGTCCGTCGCGCCCAGCAGATGCCAGAGCGTGACCGCATCGCCGCGGCCGGCGGCGCGCAGCAGGGAATCGAGCGGGGGCTGCCCACCCGCGTCGAAGCGGCGGACGAGCTGCGCGAACGCGGTGTCCGGCTCCTCCCGCACCGGCAGGCCGGCGTCGCCACGGCCTCGGCTCAGGTACCGGAACCCGGCGGGCACGAGCGACTCGCGCCCGTCCCGTTCGAAGGCCACCCAGCCCTGGGTCACGTGCAGCGCGGTCACGCCGCCGCCCACGGAGAGCGTGTACGCGCAGCCGAGGTCCACGACGGTCCCCGCCGGCGTTTCGACCATGAACAGGCGCGGCGGGGCACTGATGCGGGCCTCGATCGCACCGGCGTCGAGCGCGAGCCGATGTCTCGTGGCCCGAGCATCGAGGAGCCGCACCCGCGACCCCCCGGCGACCTCGACCTGCCCGATGGACCCCACGGTGAGCCGCACCCGCTCCCCCGCGCGGGTGGCGAGGGACTCCCCGGGGGCGAAGGTCCCGCCCGCCGCATCGGCGACGCGCCACGTCGTGCCGGCGCGGCGGTCGAGCACCAGCCATCCGCTCAGCGTGGCGACGAGCGCCAGCCCCGCCGCGATGCGCAGCGTCCGGGGGCGCCGCCACCACGCGGTGCGGCGCGGAGCGAGGCGCGCCCGCACGGCGGGCCACAGGTCCTCCGGCGGCTCGATGCGCTGCGGCAGGTCCTTCAGCCGGCGCCGCAGGGCGAGGTCGTCATCCGGTTCCCTCATCGTTCCAGTGCCTCGCGCAGCTGTCGCCGCGCCTGGAAGAGGTGTGCCTTGCTCGTCCCTTCCGCGATGCCGAGCAGCGCGGCGATCTCCCGGTGCCCGTATCCTTCGATGTCGTAGAGCACCAGGACCTGGCGACGCATCGCCGGGAGCCGGGCGATCGCCGCCTCCAGGTCCATGCGAAGGCCGGGCGGTGTCGCCGCCGCCGGGGCGGCCGCGGGGGCATCGTCATCGGGCAGCGGGTCCTCCGACCGGCGGGCCGCGAGCCGGCGGTCGGCGAGGACGACATTCACCGCAAGCCGGTGCAGCCAGCTGCCGAAGGCCGCCTCGCCGCGGAACGTCTCCAGCCGCTCCCACGCGCGCACGAACACGTCCTGCACGAGCTCCTGTGCGTGGGCGGTGTCCGCGGCCATGCGCAGGCACAGCGCGTACACCCGTCCGACGTGCTCGCGGTAGAGCTGTTCGAACGCGGCCTCGTCCCCCGCCTGTGCCCGGCGGACCGTGGGGGTCACGTTCATGGGATGCGCGAAAGGCCCGCGGCGTTTAGCCGCGAGCCCTCCGTGCCTCCGTGCCTCCGTACCTCCGTGCCCGCCGTCAGTAGGTGTCCCAGCTGTCCGTGTACGTCCCCCGGATTGGCGTCAGGTAGGAGAGGGACGTGATCGCGCTGCGGGCGTAGCACCAGTCCCAGCGGATCGAGCGGCTGCCGCCGCGTCGCACCTGGTTCGCGGATACCGGCTGGCCCAGGCTGATGTTGAGCCCGGTGATGATCATGCCGTGGATGTAGAACGTACCGTTGACGTTCGCGTCGAGGTTCCCCCCGGCGACGATGACGCCGTCCCAGTGAGCGTTGTTGGCCAGCGTGACGTTGCCGTGGACGACCAGCAGCCCGCGCCGCGGGGTCGGGTGGCTGGCGGGGATCGTCACGTCTCCGGTGTGGAGGTAGGTCCGGTACTGGCAGCCGGCGCCGCTGCACGGGGCGGGGAGCGTCCCGATGAAGTCCGGCGTGAACTCGCCCGCCACGAGCCGGGCCCAGTCGATGCGCGTGGAGTCGATGACCGTCGCGGGACTCGGGAGGTACTCGATCCCGCGGCCCGGGTTTGCGCCCGGGCTGCCACCATACCCCCCTGCGGCCGTCGCGAGGCCGAGGGTGTCGTCGTCGGGGTTCGGCGGGGTGACGCAGCCCGTGGTGATGAACCCGAAGTTGTCGCCGTCGATCGGATTGGTGCCGTTGGCGACCATCTGGACGCCGTTCGGCGCGACCATCGCTGCGCGCGCCGGGAGCGTGCCGGGGTCCATCCACGCGAGCTGCGCCACGATGCGGCGGCCGGTGCCCTGGAGCACCATCGGCGGCGTGCTGTCCACCCCGGTCGAGATGACGATCCAGACGGCCCGCGAGGTGCTGGTGGAGTCCCGCAGCCTCCGGGCGACCACGCGGGCGTACCCGCCGGGGGCGGCGTAGTTCGTGGAGTCGTAGCCGCCGGAGAGGTTGTGCGGGTTCGCGAGGTACGTCTGGAGACCGGCCTGCGCGACGCTGAGAGCCCGGTTGCTGGAGTACGCCCCGTTGGTGGTCCGGAACTCCGCCGAGATCATCATGAACGCCGCCGCGAGCATGACCGTGAGCAGCGTCATCACGAGCAGGGTCGTGGCCAGGATGAAGCCGCGCGCGCTACGGGACACGGTTCACGAACACGATGTCGGTGGCCAGGTCGAAGCGCGTGGGCACCGAGCGGCCCTCGGCCGGGGTCTCGCTCTGGCCCACGAGCCGCAGCCGCACGCCCCGCACGGAGTCGAGCGACGCGGGCGGCGCGGCCTGCCGGGTGAGCGCGTTCCCGACGAGGAACGAGAAGGTCGTACCGGTGTCGTACGGCGCCACGAGCTCCTCGGGCCCCGACCCGCCGCTCACCTCGCGCCACAGCGCGAGACGGCCCGGCAGCTCCGTCGAGACGGCGATCCGGTAGCGCACGACCTGATACAGGTAGACCGGTGAGGCCGCGGGGGTCGCGGCATCGTTCGGACTCACGCGGATCACCCGCCCGCCGGGGATGACTGCGATGGGCTTCGGCGCCGCGCCGGAGCAGTCGCTGAGCGGAGCGTTGTCGTTCGCCACCGCCGCCGGCTCGACGACGTTCCAAGCGGTGGTGCTGTCGCGCCACGCGTACCCCGCGACCACGGCCCCGGCCAGGAGGACGGAGTCGGGCGGGAACAGGCTGATCGCCGTCACACCGCCCGGCGGCTGCGAGCAGGTGAGGCCGAAGGCGACGGGGACACGGACGACGATCGAGTCGGCCCCGGCGGCGAGGAGGCCGCCGCGGCCCACGGCCCGCAGGTCCTGCACGATGACGTTGAAGCCGGCCCGCGAGCCGGCCCGGGCCCGCATCACGCTGTCCTGCCCGGAGACGAACCGCGCCTGGTTCAGCACCAGCCGGGTGAGGGCGACGCCGATGATGCCGGCCATGACCAGCGCCACGAGCAGTTCGGCGAATGAGAAGCCGCGGCGGCTCATCGGAGCGGGATCGGGTAGCGGATGCGTCCGCGCTGCATCTCGAGCGTGTCCGGGT
>CAYLJK010000203.1:0-5391 GCA_964383975.1 uncultured Gemmatimonadales bacterium
GCTCCCGTGGCGGGAGCTCGGCGTGGACATCGTCATCGAGTCCACCGGGCGGTTCACGGACAAGGAGAAGGCGGGCGTCCACTTTGCCGCGGGAGCGAGGAAGGTCATCATCACCGCGCCGGCCAAGGGCGAGGACCTGACGGTCGTGATGGGCGTGAACGACGACAGGTACGACCCGGCGAAGCACCACCTCGTCTCCAACGCGTCCTGCACCACCAACTGCCTCGTCCCCGTGGTGCACGTGCTGCGGCAGTCGTTCGGCTGGGTGCGCGGCTACATGATCACCGTGCACGCGTACACCAACGACCAGAACATCCTGGACCTGCCGCACAAGGACCTGCGCCGCGCGCGGGCGGCCGCGATGAGCATCATCCCGACCACCACCGGCGCCGCGAAGGCGACCTCGCTCGTCATTCCGGAGGTGAAGGGGAAGATCGACGGCACCGCGCTGCGCGTTCCCACCGCGGACGTCTCGTCGGTCAACCTGGTGGCGACGGTGGAGCGCCCCGTCACCGTCGAGGAGGTCAACAACGCGTTCCGGGCCGCCGCGGCCGGGCCGCTCAAGGGCGTGCTCGCGGTCAGCGACGAACCGCTGGTGTCCATTGACTACGTGGGCAACCCCGCCTCCTCGACCGTGGACCTGCTGAGCACGCAGGTCGTGGACGGGGTGTGCGTCCAGGTGGCCTCGTGGTACGACAACGAGTGGGGCTACTCGATGCGCGTGGTGGACCTGCTCCACCTGGTGGCCCGGAAGCTGTAGGAGCCCCGCCATGAACAAACGCACCATCGCCCAGCTCGACGCAGCGGGGGTGGATGGCCGGCGCGCCCTGGTCCGGGTGGACTTCAACGTCCCGGTCAAGGACGGCGTGGTCGGCGACGACACCCGCATCCGCGCCGCGCTCCCCACCATCCGGCACCTCAAGGGCCTCGGCTGTCGGGTGGTCCTGCTCTCCCACCTGGGGCGCCCCAAAGGCGGCTACGAGGAGAAGTCCTCCCTCAAGCCGGTCAGCCGAGCCCTCGAAGGGCTCTTGGGCAGCCCGGTTGAGTTCATCCCCGATCCGGCCGCGGCCGATGCGGTCGCCAGGACCAGGCAGCTGCCGCGCGGGGGCGTGGCCCTCGTGGAGAATACGCGGTTCGTCGCGGGCGAGGAGAAGAACGATGCGGCGGCCGCGCAGCTGTTCGCCGCCCTTGGCGACTTCTACGTGAACGATGCCTTCGGATCGGCCCACCGCGCGCACGCTTCGACGGAGGCCGTGGCGAGGCTGCTCAAGCCCGCCGTCGCCGGCTTCCTGATGCAGAAGGAGCTCGACTACCTCGGCGCGGCACTGGCGGATCCGAGACGGCCCTTTGTCGCGGTCCTCGGCGGCGCCAAGATCTCCGGGAAGATTGACGTCATCGAGTCGCTGCTGCCCCGCGTGGATCGCATCCTGATCGGCGGCGCCATGGCGTGCACGTTCTTCCGCGCGATGGGCGTCGGGACCGGGACCTCGCTCGTCGAGGAGGACCGGCTCGACATGGCGAAGGCGCTCCTCGAGCGCGCAGGGAAGAAGCTCGTGTTGCCGCGCGGCGGCATCATCGCGCAGACGCTGGAGGACCCGCCCGAGGTGCGCGAGGTGCCATGGGACGCGATCCCGGCCGGCTGGGCGATGTACGACATCTGTCCGCGGTCGCGGCAGTACTTCGCGGAGATCATCGCGTCCGCCCGCACGGTCGTCTGGAACGGCCCCATGGGCGTCTTCGAAACGAAGCCCTTCAACGCCGGTACGGTCGCCATCGCGCAGGCGATGGCCGCGGCGACGGCGCGGGGGGCCACCACGGTCATCGGCGGCGGCGATTCGGCGGCGGCCATCGCGGAGGCGGGGCTCGCGGACAGGGTGAGCCACGTCTCGACGGGCGGCGGTGCATCGCTGGAGTTCCTCGAGGGGAAGATACTCCCCGGCGTGGCGGCGCTGGACGACGCATGAGCACGACCATCTACGCGGCGAACTGGAAAATGCACCACGGGCCCGCGGCCGGCCGGGAGCTGGTGCGTGCCGTACTCGCCCGCGTACGGCCCCGGGAGGGCCGCGCGCTGCTCTTCTTCCCGCCGGCCCCGACACTCCCGGCGGTCGCGGCGGAGGTCGCCGGCCGCGCCGACGCGGCGGCGGGCGTGCAGAACATCCGTTTCGAGGCGAAGGGGGCGTTCACGGGCGAGGTGTCTGCCTCCATCGCCGCCGAGGCGGGGGCAACCTGGGCGCTCGTCGGCCACTCCGAGCGGCGGCACACGTTCGGCGAGACCGACGAGGAGACGGGGAAGAAGGTCCGCGCCGCCCTCGCGTCGCACCTGAACCCCATACTCTGCGTCGGGGAGAAGCTGGACGAGCGGCAGGCGGGGAACACGGAGGCGGTGGTCCTGCGGCAGCTCGAGGCGGGGCTTGCCGGTCTCGACGCCGCTGCGGTCGCGGGCATCGTCATCGCCTACGAGCCGGTCTGGGCCATCGGCACCGGAGTGAACGCCACGCCGGCCGATGCCGCCGCCGTGCACCGCGCCATCCGCGCCTGGCTGAAGGACCGCACGCCGCCCGGCACGCGGAGCCGCATCCTCTACGGCGGCTCCGTCAGCCCCAAGAACGCCGGCGAGTTGCTGGCGCAGGACGAGCTGGACGGCGTGCTGGTGGGCGGAGCGAGCCTGGAGGTGGAGAGCTGGGTGGGGATCTGCGGGAGCCGGTAATGAGAGCGCGGGTGGGCGGGAGAGCGGGCGGGAAGGGGTCACGCATGGAGCGCCCCCTCTCACCCTCCCGCTCTCCTGCCCACCCGCTTACTTTGCAGCCGCCATGTACACCCTGCTCCTGATCCTCCTCGTCCTCGACGCCATCGTCCTGGTCGTCGCCATCCTGCTCCAGTCGGGGAAGGGTGGCGGGTTGGCCACGCAGTTCGGCGGCAGCGGCTCGACCGAGGCGTTCGTCGGCGGCCGCGAGGCGGCCACGCTGCTCACGAAGGCCAGCTGGTGGGGGGGCGGCATCTTCCTGTTCCTCTGCTTCATTCTTCAACTCATGAGCCAGCGGGGCACGCGCCCGGAGTCCCTCGTGGAGCAGGAGCTGCGGCGGCAGGCCCAGCAGGAGGCACCGGCGCCGCTGGCGCCGCTGCCCCTGGGCGAGATGCCGGCTCCGGCGAGCGGCGGTCAGCCGGCCGCGCCGGCCCCGGCCGCGCCGGCCTCCCCGGCGCGTTAGCCGTGCACCTGGGGCTCCACCCAGCCTACGTCCTGCTCGAAGACGACACCTGGTTCCGGGGCGCCACGAGCGCCCCGTTCCCTGTCACCCCCGCGGAAGTCGTCTTCACCACGAACCTGAGCGGCTACCAGGAAGTCTTCACCGACCCTTCGTACGCCGGGCAGATCGTGGTGATGACGGCACCAATGATCGGCAACTACGGCATCAACGACGAGGACCTCGAGGCCGGTCGGCCGATGGTCGCGGGCATCGTGGTGCGCGAGCTGTCCGCGCGCGCCTCGTCGTGGCGCGCCACCGGCACGCTCCAGGACTGGCTCGCCGAGAGCGGCATCCCGATCGTCAGCGAGGTGGACACCCGCCGCCTGACCCGCCACATCCGCGAGCGCGGGGCGATGCGCGGCGTGCTGGCGACGGGGGAGTCCCCCTCCGATGACGCGCGCCGGATCCTCATGGCGTCGCCGTCCATGGAGGGGCTGGACCTCGCCTCCACCGTCACCTGCCGCACCGCGGAGACCGTCGGCGGGCCGGATGCGCGCTTCCACGTGGTGGCGTACGATTTCGGCATGAAGCGCAACATCGTCCGTCTGCTGGAGGCCGGCGGCTGCAGGGTGACCATCGTCCCGGCGGCGACGCCGGCTGCGGCCACCCTGGCCATGAAGCCTGACGGGGTCTTCCTCTCCAACGGCCCGGGGGATCCGGCCGCGGTCACCTACGCGCCCGGCATCATCCGGGAGATCGCCGCGACCCGCACCCCCATCTTCGGCATCTGCCTCGGGCACCAGTTGGTGGGGCTCTCCTTCGGCGGCCGGACGGTCAAGCTCCCCTACGGCCATCGCGGGGGGAACCACCCCGTGAAGGACTTGGAGTCGGGCCAGGTGCTGATCACGTCCCAGAACCATGGATTCGCTGTCGGAGGGGAGGGGGAGGGGGGAACCGAGGTCCCCGGGGCCCCCGACCTGGTGGTCACGCACCGTAACCTCAATGATGGCACCGTGGAAGGCGTCCGGCACCGTTCCCTGCCGGTCTTCGCGGTCCAGTACCACCCCGAGGCCAGCCCCGGACCCCACGACGCCCGCGCCCACTTCGCGGAGTTTCTGCGGCTGATGTCCCCAAGCCCTTGACAGTCAACCATATAGCTTCCAGATTAGCCGCCCGACCCCCCGGGGTCGCAGGTTCCCAGGCACTCTCTGGAGGCGCTGATGACCAAGGCCGACCTTGTCGAAAGGGTAACCGCGCAGATCGCGCGGACGGCCGGGCCGATGATCAGCAAGAAAGACTGTGCCCGCGTTGTAGATAGCTTCCTCGACGCGGTGAAGGACGCCCTCGCCGAGCAGCGCAACATCGAGATCCGCGGCTTCGGGACCTTCAAGATTCGCGGCCGGAAGACCCGCATGGCGCGGAACCCGCGCACGGGGGACCCAGTGGAGGTCGCTGCCCGTCCGGTGCCGGTCTTCAAGCCCAGCAAGGAGTTGCGGGCGATGGTGGCCGAACGCGACGAGCAGATGGAGCGAGCGGCGCAGCAGGCGCCCCAGTCCTGATCCAATCGCGTGCGAGCGCCGCCGTCGGGCGGCGTCTCGTCGCTCAGCCCATTCCCAACTGACAGGAGGACGTGTGAGGAAGCTCTTCGGAGTCATCGCATTGGTCGGTCTGGCCGCCGTCCCGGCAGCCGCGCAGGCCCAGCAGGTCAAGCCGTTCAATATCGGCGTGCAGGGCAGTTACGGCTCGGACTCGGACTTCGGCGTGGGCGTGCGCTACGAGAACAGTCTCAATCGGCTCTTCCCGAGCATGCCGCTGCGCTTCATCGGCAGCTTCGACTGGTTCTTCCCTGATGAGGGCGGCTTCGGCGGCGTGGACGTGACGTATTTCGAGATCAACGCGAACGTCGCGTACGCGATCCCGATGGCCAACTCTCCGCTGCGGCCCTATGCCGGCGGCGGGCTGAACTACGCCCGGGCATCGGTGGAGGTGGGCGGGACGGACGTGTCCGACAGTCAGGTCGGCCTCAACCTCCTCGGCGGCATCCGGTTCGGCGGGAAGCTGAGCCCGTTCGTCGAGGGACTGGTTGCCGCCGACAAGCGCGGCATCACGACGCACGGCGTGTTTCGCCTGCCGTTCCTCATACGAGCGCTACTCGACGGCTCGATCAACCCGAGGCCGAGGGTTCGGCGCGTGCGCGAACGTG
>CAYLJK010000204.1:0-5390 GCA_964383975.1 uncultured Gemmatimonadales bacterium
TGGGTCTGGGTGCACGGTGGCGCGGCCCGCGAGGAGGCCGAGTGGCGGCGCCGGTTCGCGCGACTGGCGGAGGCGGGTTTCGGCGGGGTGCTGGTTTTGGGAGGGGAGACCGCAGCACTCGGGGCGGCCGCGCGCGCGGTGGGGGTCGCGTTCCACCGCTGGATCCTCACGCTCAACCGGTCGGGGGACCGCTGGGTGAAGGAGCAGCACCCGGAGTGGTTCACGGTGAGCCGCGAAGGTCGTTCGAGCCTGGAGCATCCGCCCTACCAGGGCTACTACCAGTGGCTCTGCCCGACGCGGGCCGACGTGCGCGCGTACGTGCGGGCCCAGGTGGCGGCGATCGCGGCCGACCCGGGCGTGGACGGGGTGCACCTCGACTATGTGCGCCACGCCGACGTCATCCTCCCGCGGGCACTCTGGGCGCGCTACGGCGTGGTGCAGGACCGGGAGCTGCCGCCGTACGACTTCTGCTACTGCGACGTGTGCCGTCGCACGTTCCGGGAACGGACCGGGCGCGATCCGCTCGCGCTGGCGGACCCCGCATCCGACGCCGCCTGGCGGCGCTTCCGCTGGGAAGGGGTCACGCAACTGGTGCGTGAGTCGGCCGCGGCGGCGCACGGCGCAGGGAAGGCGCTCACCGCGGCGGTCTTCCCGACACCGGCCATCGCGCGGCAGATGGTGCGCCAGGCGTGGGAGGACTGGCCGCTGGATGCCGTCTTCCCGATGCTCTACCACCGCTTCTACGAGCGTGACGTGCCCTGGATCGCCGCGGCCGTGCGTGAGGGGATTCGCGCACTCCCCCGCCGGCGTCCCCTTCACGCCGGGTTGTTCGTCCCGGACCTGCCGCCGCCGGAGCTCGTCCGCGCCGTGGAACTCGTGCTGGCGGCCGGCGCGCGTGGCATTTGCTGTTTCGAGGCGGAGAACCTGACGGACGAGCACCTCGCCCGGGTCGGCGCGCTCCTGCGCCGGGGCTGAGGCCCGCGCGGCTTGAGAAAGCAGCGCGGCGCCGCCAACTTTGGCGCGCCCGTGCACACGTCGTTCGCTCGTCCCGAGACGCCATGAACCCCGCCGAGGCCGTCGGTCCGCCGAGCCTCGCGGCGGCGCGTCCCGCCGGCGCGTGGACCGGCCGGCTGCTCCGAGAGGTCGCGCCGGCGCGGTGGGACGGGCTGCTACGCGCCTGCGGCATCGTGGGGCTCGTCGCGCTGTTGCTTACGGCGTTCGTCCCCGATCCGCGGGTGAGCGACCTCGCGACGCTCTTCTCCCTCTCGCTCTTCATCAATGGGCCGTACTCGCCGCTCACGCCGATCGGCTTCGAGCCGATGCTGATGGCCTACGGGAAGCTCTACCCGCCGTTCGGCGTGGCGATGATCGGCCTCACGGCCCAGTTGATGGTCGAGTACGTCAACTACCACCTCTACGACGCCGCGCTCCACACGGAGCTGATGCGGAGCACCCGCGAGTCGCGGGTGCTCCAGCGCGTGCTGGGTTGGTACCGGGCGGCGCCGTTCCTCACCACCGTCGTCGTCGCGTTCACGCCGATCCCGTACTGGACGCTGCGGATCACCGCGCCGCTCGCGCGCTACCCAATGTCGCGGCACCTCACCGCGACCGCCGTCGGCCGCATCCCCCGCCTCTGGTTCTACGCCGCCATCGGCACCCTGCTGCCGTTCTCCAGCGGCGCGATCCTGGGCACGGGCCTCGGTATCGCCGTCCTGTTCGTTGTCATCGCCCTCCTGCGGCGCCGCGGGCGCGGCGCCGAGCCGGCCTGACCCCGCGCTCCCGGAGACCCTCATGCAGCTCGGTCACGTCCCGCTCTCGCTCGCCATCGCCACGTACGACTGGAACCCCCGCACCGCGGTGTTCTGTCTCGCGGTGCACTGGCTCCCCAACGTGGACAGCTTCTTCGAGAAGTGGGGCTGGGCGAAGCAGGGGTTCCACTGCACGGTGACCCACAGCATCCTCTTCGCGCTCGCGGTGGGCGCGGTGATCTACCCGTTCTCGCCGCACTATGCGCTGTTCGGCCTGATCGCCGTCCTGTTCCACTACGTGGCGGACATCGGGAGCACGGTGGGGCTGCCGCTGTTCTGGCCGTTCTCGAAGAAGAAGTTCACCCTCGCCCTCTTCCAGGACACGGGGTCGTGGGGCTGGGCGATGTTCAAGGGCTACTATCGGCAGCCGATGGCATGGGTGCTGGAGTCCATCGTCGTGGCCTTCTTCGGCTGGCGGCTGTGGACGATCTATGGCGGATGACGACGGCGGTGCATCGCACGGTGCGCTGACGGGCCTCGCGGCCGCGGCCGCGGAGTCCTGGGACGTCGTCGTCGTCGGCACCGGCTTCGGCGGGGCGATGACGGCACTGCCGCTGGCGCGCGCCGGGAAGCGGGTGCTACTGGTGGACCGCGCCCGCTGGGTGGACCGCGATGCGAGCGCGTGGGACACCCGGGCCATCGTCATCGAGCGCAAGTACCGGAGCGCGTCGCCCTACATCGTGAACGATCGCAAGACCGCGTGGCTCGACGAGGCGGTGGGCGGCGCCTCGGTGTTCTACGGCGCGGCCTCGCTGCGCCTGCGCGAGAGTGACTTCCGCATGGGCTCGCTGCTCTCCCGCGCCGGGCGCCGGGAGGCGGCGTTCGTGGACTGGCCCATCACCTACGCGGACCTGGCACCGTACTACGACGAAGCCGAGGAGCTGCTCGGCGTGGCCGGGACGGACGGGGATCCCACGGGTCCGCCGCGCTCGCGGCCGTTCGCCGACTCGCCGCCCCCGTTCAACCGGCCGGCCCGGCTGCTCAGCGAGGCCGCGGCGCGGCTTGGCCTGCACCCGTTCCCGCTGCCGCTGGCCATCAACTTCGGGGGCCGCGGCGGGCGGGCGCCCTGCATCCAGTGTACCACCTGCGACCAGTTCCCCTGCCGCATCGAAGCGAAGAACGACATCGCCGTCACGGTGCTGCCGGCGGTGACGCACGCCGGCGGCCGGGTCCTGCCGCGGACCGTCGCCGCGCGGCTCGTGGTCGAGCGGGGACGGGTGACGGGCGTGGAGTGCGTGGACGCCGCCACGCGGCGCCGCTCGGTGGTCCGCTGCCGCGCCTGCGTCGTGAGCGCGAGTGCGGTTGCCTCGCCGGCCTTGCTGCTGCGCTCCGGGCTCGCGCACGTCGAGCCGAACGGCCGGCTCATCGGGCGGTACCTCATGCGGCACTGCAACGGCATCGCGATCGGGATGCTGCCGCGCCGGACCAACCCGGAGCAGCGCTTTCACAAGCAGGTCGCGATCACCGACTACTACCACGGCCCGCCGGGCACGGGGCCGGGTGACTGGCCGGATCCGTGGGGCTCCATCCAGGCCCTGGGCGTGCCGCCCGCGGAGTACGTCGTCGCGCAGGCGCCGTTCCCCATCGGCCGGCTGGGTGCCGCGACCGCGCCGTTCCAGCTCTACGCCCTCTGCATCGCGCACGACGAGCCCAACGCCGAGAACCGCGTCGAGCTGCACCGCCGCCGCGCCGACCCGTTCGGCCTGCCTCTCATCCACCTCGTCCACCACTACAGCGCGCGGGACCTGCGGGCGCGGGCCGCGCTGTACCGTGCCGCGGGGCGGATCCTGCGGGCCGCGGGGGCGTGGATCCGGCTGCGGCGGGACATCGTCACGTTCTCGCACGCGCTGGGCTCGTGCCGGTTCGGCGCGGATCCGGCTCGCGCGGTCCTCGACCCCTGGTGCCGGTTCTTCGGGGTGGACAATCTCTTCGTCGTGGACGGCAGCTTCGTCCCCACCTCGGGGGCGGTGAACCCCAGCCTGACGATCGGGGCGAACGCCCTGCGGGTGGGCCGGCACCTGGTCGAGGCGTGGGAGGACGTGGTGAGGGCGGCATGAGCGCGCTGCGGATCGCCATCCTGGGGTGCGGCTACATCGCGCGGCGGCACGCGTCGCTGCTGCGCGGGATGAGACCGCGGGTGCAGCTGACCTTCGCCAGCCGCGACAGCGCGCGCGCCGAGGCGTACAGGGCGCGCTACGGCGGCGTGCTCGCCTTCGGCAGCTACGCGGAAGCGTGTGCGTCGGCCGAGGTGGACGCGGTCCTCGACTGCACGCCCCCGTCGCTCCACCTGGAGAACGCCCGCGCGGCGGCCGCGCACCGCAAGCACCTCCTCGTCGAGAAGCCGGTCGCGCGCTCCGTCGCAGAGCTGGACGCCATCCGCGCCGCCGTCGCGACGGCCGGCATCATGGCGATGGTCGCCGAGAACTACCGCTTCAAGCCGGCACTCGGCGTGTTGCGCGCACACGTGGAGCGGGGCGACATCGGCGACCTGCTGCTCCTCGAGATCAACCGCGCGCACCGCGGCACGCTGGGCGGGTGGCGTACCGACCCGGAGATGATGGGTGGCGGCGCGCTGCTGGAGGGCGGCGTCCACTGGGTGAACTTCCTGGTGACGCTGGCCGGGAGCGAACCGGTCGCCGCGCTCGCCGTACGGCCGACGAAGCCGTACCCGGCGGTGGCGCCGTTTGAGGACACCCTCGAGCTGCTGGTCCGGTTCGCTGACGGCGCGGCGGGGAAGCTGCTCCACTCGTGGTACCTGTTGAACCGCCTCAAGGGGCTGGGGCTCTCGACGCTCTACGGCACCGAGGGGAACATCGTCTTCGAGACCAACGGACTGTTCGCGCTGGTGGCGGGGCGGCGCACCCGGCTGCGCCTGCCGGGCCTCCGCGACCCGATGGGCGCGCGGGCGATGCTGGAGGCGTTCGTGGGGAGCGTCGAGCGCGGCACGCCGCCGCTGATGTCCCTCGACGTGGCGCGCCGCGACCTGGCCGTGATCGAGGCGGCGTACCGCTCCCTTGAGAGCGGTCGTTTCGAGCCGACGGTCTGAGCGCGCGCGGGTCCCGGGAGCACGACGGGCCGGCGGATGCGCCGGCCCGTCGCGCGTCGCCGGGGCGCCGTCCCCTACGGGCGGTACTCGGTGAGCGTCAGCTCGATGCGCGTGTCGTCGTCCACGATCATCGCGCGGAGCGGCAGCGCGACCTGCGGCGAGAGGCAGGACTCCTGGCGCACCTGGTCGTTCTCGCGGGTGATGACCAGCACGCCGTTCTGGCCGCCGTGCTGGCAGGCGCGCTCGACCTTCACGGAGAACGACTCGCGCCCCGAGCGCTGGCTCCACTCGTCGCCGATGGTCAGCTCGTGGCCGTAGAGGAACATCCAGCTGCCGGGGTTGAAGAGCACGAGACCGATGGGGCCCATCGCCATGAACTGCTGGAAGCCCATCTGCATCCCCGGCATCCCGCCCTGCTGGGCCACGGGGATCGTCACGGTGTTCATCCAGGACTCGTCGCCGACCTCGCCCTGGACGCGCATCCGGACCTGGCCGGGGTTGGGTCCCGGGGTGAGGTCCAGCTGGTAGAAGCCGGT
>CAYLJK010000205.1:0-5390 GCA_964383975.1 uncultured Gemmatimonadales bacterium
CGTCGGCGAGGAGCGCGCAGAGCGCGGGCACGCCGCCGTTGGCGAGAACCTGGACCGCGCGCCGCCGGCCGCCGCCCGGCGTCAGCAGCGAGGAGGTCACGAAGAAGACGAGGAGCACGAGGACGCCGCGCCAGCCGGTGCCCGTCGCGATCGTGAGTCCGACGAGCACGGCGGCCAGCGCGCCGCGGGGAGAGAGCCACGTCCGCACCCGCGGAGAGTGCGCGCGGCTCCGTGGCGGCGCAACGGGGCGCCGGCTATCTTGCCCGCCCCGTGAGCACCGCCGCTCCGTCCGCCGCCCACAGCATCCTCCCCCTCGCCGTGCTGGAGGCGATCCGCGCCCTCGATTCGCCCAGTGACGAGGAAGTGGCGGAGTACGTGGATGAGCTGCTGGTCAAGCGGTTCGGCATCTCGGACACCGTGGCCGCCCAGATCGGCCGATACGAGACCGTGGTGCGCCGCGACGGCACGGTGCGGTGGGACGAGCTGGAGCAGGTGCTCCGGCTCGTCAGCCGGAGGACCGATGCCGCGCTGGTCTTCGCCGACGGGGGCCGGCGCGCCGCGCGCCGCGCGATGGCACGCCTCGCCCCCGCTACCCGCTTCGCCGCGCGCTCCCTCCCGCGCTTCCTCGGACGCCGCATCGGCTTCCGCGCGGCGCGCCGCGCCGCCCGCGACGTCCTGGCGGTGCGTCTCACGCGGGAGGGTGCCGACGCCGTCGCGGTGGCCGCCTCTCCGGTGGCGGTGCAGGCAACGCCGGACGGCGCCGCGTGCGCCTTCTACGCCTCGGCCCTCGTCGAGCTGCTGCGACGGCTCGTGGAGTTCGAGGGCACCATGACCCACAGCTGCTGCCGGTCGCGCGGCGACGAGCGGTGCGAGTGGCGCAGCAGCCCCCGCCTGGAGCGCCCCGCATGAACGTCGCCGATGTCCTCACCCCCGCCGTCCTCGAGCAGGTGCGCGCCACGCTGCGGCCGCTGCGCTGCGACGGCTGGCTCCTCTACGACTTCCACGGCCTGAACCCTGTCGCCACAAGGGTCCTCGGCCTGGCCGGGCTGGCCACCCGCCGGCTGTTCGTCCTCCTCCCGGTAACAGGGGAACCGATCGCCCTCGCGCACAAGATCGAGCGCCACCGGGTGGACGGCTTCCCGGGGGAGGTGCGCACCTACGCCGCCTGGCGCGAACTGGAGCAGGAGCTGCGTCGGCTGGTGGGCGGGAAGCGCGTGGCGATGGAGTACTCGTCCGGCGACGCCGTCCCCTACCTCGACCGGATCCCGGCAGGCGTGCTGGAGCTGATCCGGGCCTCGGGCGCGGAGGTGGTGGGTTCCGCCGACCTGGTCTCTGCCATCGCGGCACGCTGGACGCCGGCCGAACTGGCGGGGCATCGCCGCGCCGCGGAGCTGTTGCGAGGGATCGCCCTGGCAGGTTTCGAGCGGGTCCGCTCCTGGTACGGGGGGGGGAAGGTGCCGACGGAGCAGCAGTTGCAGCGGTGGGTCCTGGGGCGCTTCGAGGAAGAAGGCCTGTACACCACCGACCCGCCGATCGTGGCGGTGGACGCCAACGCCGCCAATCCGCACTACGAGACGGCGTCGGCGGCGCAGGAGACCCCGATCCGACCGGGGAGCGTACTCCTTCTGGACCTCTGGGCGGGCGTCAGCCGGGACGCGGTGTTCGCAGACCAGACCTGGATGGCCTACGTCGGGACCGACATACCGGAGGAGGTAGGCCGCGTTTTCGGGGTGGTGCGGGATGCCCGGGACCGGGCCGTGAGCGTGCTCCGGGAGCGTTGGACGGCGGGGGCCCCGGTGACGGGGGCGGATCTGGATGAGGCGGCCCGCGGCGTCATCGCCGCGGCGGGCTACGGCCAGTGGTTCGTCCACCGGACCGGCCATTCCATTGACCGGGACCTCCACGGTTCCGGGCCGCACCTGGACAACTACGAGACGAACGACGCCCGCCGGCTGGTCCCGGGAATCGGCTTCTCCGTGGAGCCGGGCATCTACCTGGCCGGCCGGTTCGGAATGCGGAGCGAGATCAACGTGGTGCTCCACGCCGAGGGTCCGGAGGTGACCCCGGCGGAGCCCCAGGCGGAGCTGATCCGGCTGGCGGTCTGACCGGTTCCCGTCGCAGGCGCGACGGGGGCGGCGCCGGGTTCCCCCGGGGAGACCGGTGCGCGGTTGACACGCTTCCGATGGGCGGAGCATATTGGCACGTATGACTCACAACGGCCACTGCCGGTGCTGACGGCGAGGCCGTGCGGTTCCCTCTATGCCTGTTGAGCTGACACCTGCAGGACTGTGACGTGAACCCTCCGACGGAAGGAGGTGGCGTGTCTCTGTCTGGTTCGGCTGTGGCGGTTCCCGCGTGTTCACGCTTTTGGAGGTTGTCCATGAATCAACCTAGTCGCTGGGGCTTCGCACGCCTGGCTCGGGTGGCGGCGTTCGGGCTGGCGTTCCTGGTGGGCGCCGGCCGGCTGACGGCGCAGGGCACCACGGGCAAGATCGAGGGCACGGTGCGGGATCAGGCCGGTGCACCGATCGCGGGCGCGCAGGTCCTGATCGTCGGGTCGGCGTTCGCGACGACCTCGAACGAGCAGGGCTACTACTTCATCAACAACGTCCCCGCCGGCGTGATGGCGGTGCGGGCACAGTACATCGGGTACGCGCCGGCGGAGGTGCGGAACGTCCGCGTCTTCGCGGGCCAGACGATGACGGTCAACCTCAATCTGGAGCAGCGGGCCATCGAGGTCGGGGGCATCACGGTAACGGTGGAGCAGAACCCGATCGTCCCGCGTGACCAGGTGACGTCGAAGCCGATCGTGTCCGGTGACCTGGTGAACGACCTCCCGGTGGACGCCATCGGCGCGGTGCTCGCGCTGCAGCCGGGCGTGGTCGCCGGCCGCGGCGGGGCCCTGTCGATTCGCGGCGGCCGTCCGGGCGAGGCGATCACCTACATCGACGGCGTCCCGGTGCGTTCCGTGACGGGCAACACGGCCACCGTCACCGTCGGCACCAACGCCATCGAAGAGGCCTCGGTCACGACCGGCGCCATCGGCGCGACGCAGGGCGACGCGCAGTCCGGCGTCATCTCCCTCGTGACGCGCGCGGGCGGCTCCCGCTACAGCGGGTTCCTGGGCTACCAGACGGACGAGGTGGCGGGCGAGACCTACGGGTCCGGTCTGCACCGGGTGGAGGCCTCCTTCGGCGGGCCGTTGTACCGGAACCTCACGTTCTTCGTCGCGACCACCATGCAGGGGCAGCAGAGCGCGCTGCGCGGCAAGGGCGCGGACGAACAGCCGGTGTACGTCGCGAACGGGATCGACACCACGATCCTGGTGGCGAACACGCCGGGGAGCGCGACGTCGGACTCGACGATCGTGAACCTCCCGGCGTTCACCCGGTACTCGGACGGCATGCGCCGGCCGGACAACTGGAACAACACCTGGACGATCGACGCCAAGGTCCAGTACACCTACGGAACCGGCTCCCGACTGAGCGCCACCTATCACAGGACCCGGACCCAGGGCCTCAACTGGCGCGGCGGGAACATCTTTAACCCGATGGCCCAGAGCGGCTTCCGGAACAACTCCACGGCGCTCATCCTCAACTGGGCCCAGAACCTGGCGCGATCGAGCGAGCGGGCCCTGTTCCTCGAGGCGGCGCTGTCGTACCAGCACGACCTCGGCATCGGCGGGGCCGTGGACCAGGCGTGGTTCAACGACAACCGCTCGCCGTTCGGGGGCTTCACCTTTGGGGACATGCAGTTCCTGTGGGACGACGAGAGCTTCCCGGTGGACGACCGCCTGATCCAGAACCTGCGGGTCGGGAACTGCCGGTCGGGGCGTGACGCGGCGCGGCCCACGCTGGGCGGCTGCATCCCGGCCATTGACCGGAACGACATCGCGACCTCGGCGCGGTTCCGCACCAACCCGTACGGGGTGACGCCGGGCAGCTTCCCGGAGACCGGCATCGGGAACCCGGGGCTGAACCTCAACGAGGAGAGCCGCATCGTCGGCCGGGTCAACCTCGACTGGCAGGCGGACCGCTACAACCGCTTCCAGTTCGGCGGTGACTTCCAGAGCGCCGACGCGACCATCTTCGGCTCCAACCTGGCGAACCTGATCTTCTTCGACGCGAACAAGTACTCGCCCTCGCGCATGGGCCTGTACGCGACGGACCGCCTCGACCTCGGCGACGTGGTCGTGGACCTCGGCCTGCGCTTCGACCGCTTCAACCCGGGCGTCCTGTACCCGCGGACGCCGGGTCGGATCTTCACCGATCCGCTGCGCACGGGCGACCTGAGCCGCGCCTTCACGGCCGAGGACACGCTGATCGCGAACCAGTGCGCCGCGTACCTCGCCGCGAACGACACCACGCGGTGGTCCACCTGCAACATGTTCGAGGGGTCGTCGAAGAGCGTGCTGCTGCCGTCGGTGCGGGTCTCGTTCCCGGTCACGGACCGGACGGGCTTCCGCCTGGCGTACGCGCAGCAGGCGCAGACCCCGAACTTCAACCTGATCGCCACGGGCGTGAACACCGACCTGGCGTTCACGAACACCAACGACCTGTTCGGCCGCGAGCTCGACTACGGCAAGACCATCCTGTTCGAGTTCGGGGTGCGGCACGCCTTCACGAGCGACCTCGTCCTCGACATCTCGGCGTATAACAAGGACAAGGTCTCGGACGTGACGGGCCGCGTCATGCCGGTGCTGGACCCGGTCGGCCCCGAGATCATGAACGTCAACCTGATGACGAACCAGGACTTCGGGAACGTCCGCGGCATCGACTTCAAGCTCGACTCGCGCGTCGGCTCGCTGTTCCAGGGCTCGATCTCGTACACGCTCCAGAGCTCGAAGAGCACGGGTTCCGACCCGACGGAGTACCTGAACACGCTGTCGCGTATCGTGAGCAACGTGACGAACGACCGGGCGCCTACGATCGCCGGCAGCGCGGCGCTCAACTTCCCGCACGGCTGGCGGCAGGGGACGCTCCTCGGCTCCATCCTGCAGGACGTGGGGGCCTTCGCGACCTTCCGGTTCGCGAGCGGCCTGCCGTACACGCTGATGCTGAACACGGGCTCCGGCGCCACCGGCCCCGGCAACCTGTTCGGCCTCGCGGCGACGCCGCTGGAGCCCCTGAACAACTCGCGCATGCCGTGGATCAAGAACGTGGACCTGCGGCTGACCAAGGGGATCCAGGTCGGCGGAGCGCGTGAGCTCACGGTCTTTGCGGACTTCCGGAACCTGTTCAACTGGACGAACCTGGTCGCCATCTTCGCCGAGACCGGGGACGTCGTGAACGCGCTGCACCGAGACAACACGATCAACCCGCAGCTCGTCACGCTGGCGAACGAGGCCGGCTCGCTGGTCACGACGCGCACGATCGGCGGCGAGCAGGTGA
>CAYLJK010000206.1:0-1830 GCA_964383975.1 uncultured Gemmatimonadales bacterium
GAGGTCCGCGCGCCCCGCGACGGCGACCCGTCCGGTCTGCGTCCCCCGCGTGATGGTGACTCGCGCCGAGTCGGGGTCGCCCGCGACCGTCCACTCGGCCTGCACCGAATCCCCGCCGGGCGGCATCAGCCGCGCCGTGAAGCGCGCGACGCGGCCGGAGGCGTCGAAGGTCGTGCGGCTGTCCATCCGCATCTGGAGCAGCGGCACGACCACCGACAACTCGTAGCCGCCGGAGAGCAGCCGCACCGTCTCGCGCCCCACTTCGGTGCCACGCTGGAAGAGACGGTACAGGACCGCGTCCTGGGCCAGGGCGCGGGGGACGACCAGGGTGATCAGGACCAGTAGTCTGGCCAGGCTGGCCATCGTGTGCTCCTGTGGTAGACGGGGAGCGGGGAGCGGGGAGCGGCGGGCGCACCGCCGCGGCGCCGCCGCCCTAGGTCTCGTCTGCTCCCTGCTCCCGGTTCCCCGCCCCCCGCTTCATCCTCCCGGCGGCCACCGCGGCACGCCGCAGCAGATACTCGACCTGCGCATTCACCGACCGCATCTCGTCCGCGGCCCAGCGCTGCAGGGCATCATGCAGCGCCGCGTCCATGCGCAGGAGGAACGCCTTCTTCTCTGCCACCTACGGCACCTTCGGTGCGGCGGGCACGGCCGCACCGGCGCACTGACGCACCGCGAGCACAGCGGGGAGCAGGTTGCCGGAAGCGGAGAGCTGCCCGCATGCCGCCGTGCCAGCGTGCCTCCGTGCTCTCCTCACTGGTAGAGGCTCCCCGTGTTCACCACCGGCGTCGTCGCCTGCTCCGAGCACAGCACGACGAGCAGGTTACTCACCATCGCCGCCTTCCGCTCCTCGTCGAGATGCACGATCTGCTTCTGCGACAGCTGCGCCAGCGCCTGCTCCACCATCCCGACGGCGCCGTCCACGATGCGCTGGCGGGCCGCGATGATCGCGTTCGCCTGCTGCCGCCGCAGCATCGCGCTGGCGATCTCCGGCGCGTAGGCGAGATGGCTGATCCGCGCCTCGAGCACCTTCACCCCCGCCTTCGCCAGCCGATCCTGGATCTCGCCCTTGAGCCGCTCGGCGACCTCCGCGGTGTGTCCGGAGAGCGAGATCCGACCCTCCTCGTGCGTGTCGTACGGGTACTGGTTCGCCAAACCGCGCAGCGCCGCTTCGCTCTGCACGTGGACGTAGTTCTCAAAGTCGTCCACCTCGAAGAGCGCCTCCGCGGTGTCCACCACCTGCCAGACCACCACGGCGCCGATCTCGATGGGGTTGGAGGCGTGGTCGTTCACCTTGAGCTTCGCCGTCTCGAAGTTGCGCACCCGCAGCGACACCTTGCGCTTCGAGAGGAAGGGGTTCGCGAACCAGAGCCCCTGGTGCCGCACCGTCCCCACGTAGCGGCCAAAGAGCTGGAGCACCTTCCCCTCGTTCGGGTTCACCACGAAGAGCCCGGCGAACAGGAAGAGGAGAATGACGAAGCCCACGGCCCAAGCGGCGGCCAGCACCGCGTCCTCCGCCCGCGCCGCCAGCACGAACCGCCAGACGGCGATGCCCAGCAGCACGACGAGCAGCAGCAGGACCGGAATCCCCGGCATCGCCTTGCGTTCGATCTCCTTGAACACGGAAGCACCCTCCGCGATAGTATCGCGATGATATCACTCTGAAAGCGCGCCGTCAAGAACGGGGCTGACCCCTCTTGTCCTTCAGGCGCTTCTTGAACGCCCGGTCCGCCGCCGCCGCGCGGCGGCGCAGCGCCGCCTCGTCGCGCTTGTGCTCCCAGGCGGCGCGGACGAGCAGCTCGCGGGCCAGCTTGTGGTAGGACTCGTAGC
>CAYLJK010000206.1:1840-5388 GCA_964383975.1 uncultured Gemmatimonadales bacterium
ACGGTCCGCGACGGCCGCCGTCACCGCGCAACCGGGCTCCTCGAGGTGGCGGCAGTCGCTGAAGGCGCAGGAGGCGGCCAGCTCCTCGATGTCGTCGAACGCCGCGAGGAGGCCGTGGCCGGCATCGGTGAGCTGCAGCTCGCGCATCCCCGGAGTGTCGATGAGGATGCCGCCGCCGGGCAGCAGGACCAGCTCGCGCCAGGTGGTGGTGTGGCGGCCTCTCGCGCCGGCCTCGCGGATGTCGGCGGTCCGCAGGCGCTCCTCGCCCAGCAGCGCGTTGACGAAGGTGGACTTGCCGACCCCCGACGAGCCGAGCAGGGCGCCGGTGCGGTGGGTGTCAAGGCGCGCGCGGACGTCCTCGACGCCGAGGCCGGTCTTCGCGCTCGTCACCAGGACGTCCACCCCGAAGGCGACCCGTGCGACGGCGGAGCGGTAGCCGTCCACGTCGTCGCAGCGGTCGGCCTTGGTGAGCACCACGACGGGTGTCGCGCCGCTCTCCCACGCCAGTGTGAGGTAGCGCTCGAGCCGGCGCGGATTGAACTCGGCGTTGAGCGACGTGAGCAGGAAGACGACGTCAACGTTCGCCGCGACGATCTGCTCGTGGTGTCCGCGCCCGGCGGCCTTGCGTGTGAACACGGAGGTGCGCGGCAGCACCGCCTCGATGGATCCCACGCCCCCGTGCGCCGGTGTCGCGAAGGCCACCCAGTCGCCCACGGCCGGCAGCTCGACCCGGCGCTCGGCGCGGTGCCGCAGCTTTCCCGCCAGGGCGCCCTCGTACTCTCCCCGCGCCGCGAGGAGGCGGTACGTCTGGCGGCGCTCGACCGCCACCCGCGCCGGCACCAGGGCGCGGGTGGCGAACGGTCCGAACCCCGCCTCCCGCTCGGCCGTCCACCCCAGCACCTCGAGCCCCGCCATCACCCCTCGCTGCTCGCTACCCGCCGGTCGCGCCGAGTCCCACTTCCCGTTCTCTCACCTGGGCAGCCCTTCGGGCATATCCGCCACCACATACGCCATCACCGCCAGCGCCGCCACGCACCTCGCCATGTCGCCGGGATCGATCTTGTCGGCCGTGTCCGCCTCGGAGTGGTGGAACCAGAAGTACCGCGAGCCCTCCACGTCGAGCCCCATCCCCGGCACGCCGCGCCGCATGAGGGGCGAGATGTCGGCACCGCCGCCGCCGCGCGTGATCGTGTCGGCACCGATCGGCGCCAGCAGCGGGCCGATCTGCCGGATGAGCGCGAACGCCGAGTCCGAGCCGGTGAAGCCGAAACCCTGCGGCCGGAAGATGCCGCCGTCCGCCTCGATCGCGACGACGTGCCGGTCGAGCGCGGCCGCGTGCCGGTCCCGGTAGGCCAGGCCGCCGCGCAGGCCGTTCTCCTCGTTGGTCCAGCCGACGACCCGGATCGTGCGACGCGGCCGGAGGCCGAGACGGCGCAGCAGCTTCACCGCCTCCCACGACGCCACGACGCCGCCGGCGTCGTCCATCGCGCCGGTGCCGACGTCCCACGAGTCGATGTGCCCGCCGAGCACCACCACCTCGTCCGGCCGCTCCGTCCCCCGCAGCTCGGCGACGACGTTGCGCGAGGGGACGTCCGGCCCGGTGCGCGCGCCCATCCTCAGCGTGACGGTGACCCGCTCGCCGCGGCGCTGCATGCGGCGCAGCATCGCCGCGTCCACGACGCTGATGGCCGCGTGCGGGATGCGCGGTACGCTGTCGCTGTAGCTCATCGCGCCCGTGTGCGGCGAGCGGAGGGAGTAGGCCGCGGCCGACCGGATCAGCGAGGCCACCGCCCCCGCCCGCGCCGCCGCGATGGCGCCCCGTGAGCGGTACGCCACGTTCACCCCGTAGTTCACCCACGGCACGTCGAAGAGCACGATCCTGCCGCGCGCCTCCGCCGCGCGCCGCTCCAGCTCCTCGAAGCTCGAGACGACCAGCACCTCCGCGGTGATCCCCCCGCGCGGCGTCCCCACGCTCCCGCCGAGGCCGAGCATCGGGAGCCTCACGCGCCGCGGCGTCACCAGCTCCAGCGACTCCTCGCCGCGCACCCAGCGCGGGACCATCACCGGCTCACCGCGCACGCTGTCGAGCCCATCCCGTCGCATCTCCTCGAGGATCCAGTCGAGCGCACGCTCGAGGGACTCGGAGCCCGAGAGACGGTGGCCGAAGCGGTCGGTCAGCTCGGCCATGCGCTCCCACGCCGAGCTGTCGGCGAGCGCGCTCGCGATGACGCGGTCGGCGGTCTCACGGTACTGGTCGGCGAGGGTCTGGGCGGAGAGCGGGGCGGCGAGGACGAGGAGCACGATGAGGGTTCGCGTCATAGGGGGGAGAGCGTAGCCACGGGTGGAGGGATGGGCAAGGTGGTTCCCCGTGGAAGTGGAGTGAGGGTGAGCGAGAGGGGGAAGAGGAAGACGCGAGGGACCTCCTCATTCCCGACTCCCGTCACCTGGCGACGAGTATCCCCGCCTCTCCGCCGAGATCGTCGCTCACCCTTCCCACCCCCTCCGGCACGAACCACCGGCCCGTCCCGTCCACGAGCGCGAAGCGGAAGACGCCCGGCGGGAGGGGCAGCCGCGCGCGCCAGCGGCCGCGGCCCAGCGGTGTCAGCGCTGCCGGCGCCCAGTCGTTCCACTCCCCCGCAATGGACAGTCCGGCGACACCCCGGACGGCGAACGTGACGATCACCGTGTCGGCGTTCACCCGCTCGACGGTGGCGGCGGGGCGCGCCGGGAGGCTCGCCGGCGGCGCCACCCTCCCGCCGCCCCGCAGGGCGACGCGGATCCCGGCCGCCACGAAGGCGCCGTCGAGGAACCCCGTCACGTCACGCGGATAGCGTCCGCCGCTCACCTCCAGCGCCGCGCGGGGGAGCACCCACCACTCCAGGCGCCCCTGGAGCCAGCCGCGGTCCCCGAGGTCGCCGAACCGCGCCCCGGCGGAGAGCTGCGCCACGGCGCAAGCGGCACGCCATTCGAGGAGCGCGCCCGCGTCCTGGAACGCCTCGGCGCCGGCCCGCGACACCGTGCCTCCCAGCTCCACGCCCCAGAGGCCGCTCATCACGCGCGCGCGCAGCGCCGCGGTGCCGATGGCGTCCTGCGCACCGCTGACCCGCCGCACGCCGCCGGCCGCGGCCGTCAGGGAGAGCGTCCACCTGCGCGCACCCACCGCGGCCACGGCCCCGCCGAGCGCCGTGCCGCCCCACGTCCCTCCCTCGAAGCCGTACCCCACGGCGTCCGCCGTGAGCGCGAGGGCGCGAGCGCCGCGCGCGGTGACCATTGCCGCCCCGGAGAGCCAGCCCTGCGCGGACCACGTCCCCTTCTCGAACAGCGCCCCGCTCCCGCTGAGCGCGAGCCGCGACCGCGGACCGGACCACTGCACGTCGCCGCCGAACGACGCGGCTGTCCCCGAAAGCGTGTCGGCGTAGGTGGTGCGAAAACCGCCCAGGCGGACCGATGTCTCCTGGGCGGCGAGCGGCGCGACGGCCGCGAGCGCCGCCGCTCCGGCGAGCGGGACCAACCTCACGGACGCGTCATCGGCGGTCGCTGGCCTCCCG
>CAYLJK010000207.1:0-5362 GCA_964383975.1 uncultured Gemmatimonadales bacterium
GTGCCCCGCCGCGACCCGGTCCACCCGCACGTCCACCGGCCGCGGACGCATCTCCATCACCTCGCCGTCGGCGCCACGCACTTCCGTGAACGGGATCCGCACGGCCGTGCCGTCCACGAGCGGCACGTTCGACGTGTAGATGATCCACCCGGCGGTCGGCTCCCCAACCACCTGCCCGAGCCGCAGGGCGCGGTAGCCCTCCGTGAAGTCCTCCGCGTCCGAGAGCGACGACTGGTCCACGACGAGCACCGTCGGCCGCTCCAGCGAGCGCTGGCCCAGGATGGTGCGGGCCGGTGCCGGTCGCCCGCCGCGGCCGGTCATGGTCATGTACCCGCGCCGCGCGAAGACATCGAGCGCGTAGGCGTTCACGAAGCCGCCGCTGTTATGGCGGATGTCGATCACCACGCCCTCGCGTGCCATCGTCTCGGCGTCGAGGTCCACGTACAGCTGCGCGAGGGAGCCGGCGCCCATGTCCGGCATGTGCACGTAGCCGAGCCGGCCGCTGCTGGCGCGCGCGACATACGCGCGACGGTCCTCGACCCATTGCCGGTAGCGCAGCTGCCGTTCCGCGCCCGCGCTGACCGGGCGCACCGCGACCTCGCGGCGGCCGGTGCCGGCGGCGTCACGTGCCAGCGTGAGGTCCACGCGCCGCCCGACGGTGCCGGTGAGCAGGCGGTCGAGGCTGGTGCGCGGGCCCACCGGCGTCCCCGCGACGGCCGTGACGTACTCCCCGGTCCGGACGCCGGCCACCGCGGCCGGACCGAGCGGCAGCACCGCCGTGATGCGCAGCCGGCCCTCCGCCTCGTACTCGGCGCGGTCAAAGTCGAGGCCGAGGCGGCCGACCGGGGTCGCCGCCGGGCCGCCGCCGGGAGGGAAGACGCCGAGGTGCGAGCGGTTCAACTCGCCGACCATCAGTGACAGCAGCCGTCGCAGCTCGTCGGGCGTGCGGGCGCCGACGGCGAACGGCGCGTAGCCCGCCCGGACGGCGTTCCAGTCGAGCCCGCTCATGGTGGAGTCGGCGAAGCCGTCGCGGAGGTAGCGCCACGCCTCGTCGAAGACGACCAGCTTTTCCTGCGCGAAGTCCACCTCCAGCTCGGCCGTGACCTCGAGCGTGCGCACGGCGCGGGTCTCGACGGTGACCGCGCGGATGCGGCCGCCCTCGAGGTACCAGACCTCCTTGCCATCGGGGGAGAACTGGACGCTCGACTTGCCGCCCGCGGTGGAGGTGAGCTGGCGCGCCGTCGGGGCCTCGCGCGCCAGCTCGTCGAGCGGCCACGTGTAGAGGTTGGTCTGTCCCTCCGCCTGCGCGGTGAGCACCACCGACTTGCCGTCCGGGGCGATCTCGAGCCAGCTCACGTCGAGTCCCGTGGGGAGAAGCGCGAGCCGGCGCCGGATCCCGTCGAAGACGACCTCGGTCGGACGCCGGGCCGTGTCCGCGGCGGGGCGGGCCCGGGTGGTGTCGGCGGCGGGGCGCAGTGCGGCGCGGCCGCGCGTCGGGCGCGCCGTCGCGGTGTCGCGGCGCGCGGAATCGGCGGCGGACGGCGGCGGTTGGACGAAGAGGTCGCGGAACTGGTCCTCGCGGAAGCGCGGCGCGCGGGGGACGAGGTCCACCCGCGCCAGCTGGCCGGTCTCGGTGCGCTGCCGCGTGTCGAAGAGGATGAACGTCCCGTCGGGGGACCACGCCAGCGTCGCGCCGAGGACGTCGGCGAGGAAGCTCACCGGCTGCGCCTCGCCGCCCGCCGCGGGGACGACGAACACCGTGTTGAAGCTGCGCCCCTGGACGCCGAGGAACGCGATCCACCGGCCGTCGGGGCTGAAGACGGCGGCGCGGGGCGACGTGAACGGCTGGCGGTCGAACTGGTTCCGGGCCAGTTCGCGCACCGCCCCGGTCGCGGTCTCGACGACCATGAGCCGGCGCCCGCCGCGCGCGAAGACCACGAGCCGCCCGTCGGGCGAGAAACCCGGGTTCACGTCACCGGAGGGATCGTCCGTGAGCCGCGTCTCGAGGCGCGCCGCGAAGTCGTAGAGGTACAGCTGGGCGTACCCCGCGCGGTCCGACACGTACACGAGGCGCCGGCTGTCCGGGGCCCACACGAGCTGCTGCTCGCGGGCGGGGGTGGCCGTCACGCGGAACGCGTCGCCACCGTCCTTCGCCGAGGCCGCGAACACCTCGCCCCGCGCGACGAACGCGACCTTCTTCCCGTCGGGCGAGAGCGCCAGGTCCGAGAACCCGCTCGTCAGCGAGAGTCGCTCGACGGCCGGCGTGGCCGGCGCGCCCTGTAGGGTGACCGGCACCTCGCGCGGCTCGCCGCCGGCGGTCTCGAGCCGCCAGATCCGGAAGCGGCGCTCGAAGACGATGACCCGGCCGTCACGCGAGATGGTCGGCCACAGGACACGGCCGCGGGGCAGGTGCGTCACCTGGCGCGCCTCGCCCCCCGCCGCGGGCCGCACCCAGAGGTCCTGCGCGCCCTCCCGGTCGCGCACGAACCACAGCGCCGCGCCGTCCGGCGACCACATCGGCCACATGTCCTTCTGGCCGCCCTCGCTGAGCCGGTCGTACCGCATCGCGGTCGCGTCGCGGAGCACCCAGATCTCGGACTCGTCGATGTGGCTGTGTCCGAGCCGCCACCACTGCCCGCTCACGGTACCTCGGGCCGTGAGCGCCAGCTGTGCGCCGTCCGGGGACGGCTGGCTCCAGTACTCGTTGCGCAGCCGGTCCGCGCTGACCGGCATCGGCGTGCCGCCGTCGGCGTTCACGCGGAGGACGTCGTTCACGCCCGACACCTCGCGCGAGGCACTGGTGAGGTAGATCCAGCGCCCGTCCGCCGACCAGGCGTCGAGCCCGTCCGGGAGGTCGTCGTACGTGAGGCGCGTCAGTTCGCCGGTGGCGAGCGCGAGCACGTAGATGTCGCCGCCGCCGGTGCGCGTGGAGACGAAGGCGAGCCGCGTGCCGTCCGGCGACCAGAGCGGGCGCGATTCGGTCGCGGGATGGGAGACGAGGAGCCGCGCGATGCCACCCGCGGCGGGCACGACCCAGACGTCCCCGCCGGAGACGAAGGCGATCTGCGCGCCGTCGGGACTGACCGCCGGCTCGGCGAACATCGGCTGCGCGGCGGGTGCCTGCGCGGTGCGGGGCGCCGCGGCGGCGAGCACGGTCAGGGCGGCGAGTGCGGGGACGACGGCGCGACGGCGACGGGGACGGCGCACGGCACGAGCTCCGGGGCTGGTGGCGGAGCTAACCTACCGGCCGACGGCGCCACCGTCGAGGCGGCGTCAGAACCAGGCGCCGAGCCGCACGAACACGGCGCCGCGGCCCGTGGTCGCGCGGCCGTAGCCTCCTCGCAGCAGCCCGAGCGGCGTCGGCATCTCCAGTGTGACGCGCGCGCCGCCGAGCCACTCGTCGCGGGCGCTCCGCCAGGCGCGGCCCGCGGCCACCTCGACCCGCGCCGAGAACGGCCCGAACAACCGGTGGCCGATCGCCGCCTGGGCGAAAACCTCGCCGTCGCCGCGCAGCTCTCCGAGATGGTAGCCGGGGAAGGCGCGCGCGCCGCCGAGCGGGAAGGTGAGCTGGAGCGGCAGGGCGTGCCCGGCACCGCCCCGCGCCGCGGCGCCAAGGGTCCAGCGGTGCCAGGTCACCGCGCCCTCGACGTCCACCGACACGGACCGCCACTGGTCGGTCCACATCGCGTCCAGCTGGGCGGCCGGGAGCCGCGTGGTCGTCCCGCGCTGCGCCCGCACGCGCCCGCCGACCGCCGAGCGCGTGCCCGCGGGGTCGGTCCACGATCCCGCCACGCCGCCGCCCTGGAGGAGCCACGCGCCGCCCGCGCGCTCCACGCCGACGAACAGGACGGCGTCGCGCGTCTCGGCCGTGGGCCGCTCCGTCCCGTCCGCGTCCCACCGGCGGACCTCCTCGTGCATGAGCCGGACGCGCGCCTCCGGCTGGACCGGGTTCCACGAGACGGGCTCCGGCCGCACGCCGAGGAAGAGCAGCTGCTGGTAGCGGCCGACGGTGAGGCCGGCGGAGCCCTGCACCGCGCCGTCGGCGATGGTGCGGTCGAGCATCATCGCGGCGAAGCGGCCGCCCTGGTCGTAGTCGTAGGCGAAGGCGAGGCCCGCGAGGCGGGGCGGAGGCGGCGTCAGCGTGACGTCGAGGTGCAGGCCGTCCTCCGCGCGCCGCGGGTTGAGCCACACCTCGCGTCGCTCGGCGCTCCGCTCCAGCGCGCGGAACGCCCGGCGGATGCGCGCCAGGTCGAGCGTGTCGCCGGCGACGAGCCCGAAGGCGCGCCGCAGGTAGCGCCGCTCCGCCGCGCGCGGTGCGGTCACGGAGACGCCGGCCAGCCGGAACGGTCCCGTCGGCGGCCGGTTGCGCGGCCCGCCGGCCGGCACGCACGGGGCCCGCGCCAACGCCGACCGGGCCGCCTCGGCCCCGAGCCGCCGCGCCAGCTCCATCCTGACCGGCGTGAAGTCCATCATGCGGATCCCGCGCAGCTCCGGCCGGATGTAGAGGTCGGTCGCGGCAACGGTGTCGTCCGACTCCGCCATGAACGTCTCGATGAGATGCGCGGCCACGGCGGTCGGCGAGTTGATGTCCACCGTGTCGCCCGCCGCCGAGGCGACGTTCACGATGACCAGCGCGCCGGCGCGCCCCCGCGCCGGCGCGATCGGGATGTTGTCCGCGATCCCGCCGTCCACCAGGATGCGCCCGTCCACCACCTGCGGGTAGAAGACCAGCGGGATGGACATGCTGGTGCGGACCGCGCGCGCGAGGTCCCCGTGCTCGAGCAGCACGCGGCGCCGCGCGACGAGCGTGGCGCCGATGGCGGTGAAGGGGATCGGGAGGCTGTCGAAGTCGCCCGCCGCGGCGAGGTTGCCGGCCAGGAGGATGTCGTTCAGCCGCGCGTTGACCCGCGCATCGAGCGTCGAGGCGGAGACCAGCCCGAAGCCGCCGCGGCCCTGCTCCCAGGTGAGCACGGGCTCGATGGCGCCGAAGGCGCGCGGCGCGAACGGGCGCGCCTCGCGGAACACGCCGGCGACGTCCGCCGCGCGGACGATCGAGTCCACCTGCCGCGCGTCATACCCGCTGGCCACGAGGGCGCCGATGATCGCGCCGATGGAGGTGCCGACCACGTAACCGGGGCGCACGCCGGCGCTGTCGAGCACCTGGAGCGCGCCGACGTGCGCCAGACCGCGCGCCCCGCCGCCGGAGAGAACCAGCGCCGGCGGTCCGGGCGGGCACGTCTGCCCTCGCGCCAACGGGCACCGGGCGTCGCGCCCCTGATGCCGATCGCTGTCGGCGCGCTCGATCTCCTGGCCCGGGGCGCCCTGACCCTCCGCGGGCGGATCGCCGGCGCCAGCAACGCGA
>CAYLJK010000208.1:0-5351 GCA_964383975.1 uncultured Gemmatimonadales bacterium
GCTGCTTGGTGCGTAGCGCGCTGCGGGCTGTCGCATGCCCCTGACTCTTGATACCCCCGTCCAATTCCTGAAGGGCGTCGGACAGTTCCGCGCCGACCTCCTGGCGCGGCTGGGCATCCGCACCGCGCGCGACCTCCTCTTCCACGTGCCATTCCGCTACCTCGACGCCACGACGGTGATGCCGATCGCGCGGGCGCGCGCGCTGCCGCTGGGGGCCGAGGTGACGGTGGTGGGGCGCGTCGTCTCCGCGGCGGTCATCCCCACGCGGCGGCGGCTCCGGGTGTTCCAGTGCGTGCTGAAGGACGCGTCCGGCCTCGTCGAGTGCGGCTGGCCGGGTCGGCCGTTCCTGGAGCGGCAGATCACGCGCGGGACGCTGCTCCTCGTCACGGGGCCGCTGCGCCACTTCCACGGCAAGCAGCTTCAGCCCCGCGAGTGGATCGTGCTCGGCGGCGAAGAAGACGAGGCGCCGGGAGAGGGGCGCGTGCTGCCCGTGTACCGGGCCACCGAGGGGCTGACGGTGCGGATGCTGCGCCGGCTCTACGACCAGCACCTGTCGGCGCTGCTGCCGCTGGTCCGAGAGGAGCTGCCGGCGGCGTGGCTGCATCGCGCGGGCGTGCCGGCGCTGCCGGAGGCGCTGGCGTCGCTGCACCGGCCGCCGGATGTGGGTGCGGCGGAGGCGGGGCGGCGGCGGCTCGCCTTCGAGGAGCTGTTGTTGCTCCAACTGGTGCTGTCGCGCGCGCGGTGGCTGGCGAAGCGGTCGCGGGCCGGCATCCGCTTCGAGGTGAAGCGGAACCTCACCACGCGCCTGCGCGAGGCGTTGCCGTTCGAGCTCACGGGGGCGCAGAAGCGCGTGCTGAAGGAGATCGTCACCGACATGACGGCGCCGGTGCGGATGCACCGCCTGCTCCTGGGGGACGTGGGCTCGGGAAAGACCGTCGTCGCGCTGTTCGCGATGCTGCTCGCCGTGGAGAACGAGTGCCAGGCGGCCCTGATGGCGCCCACCGAGATCCTCGCTGAGCAGCACGCCGCCACGCTGTCGCGCCTGCTGGCACCGCTCGGCATCGTGCCGGAACTGCTGCTGGGGCGGCTCCCGACTGGGGAGAAGGCGGAGATCCGGGCACGGCTGCGCACCGGGATGAGCCCGCTTGTCGTGGGAACGCACGCGCTCATCCAGGAGGAGGTGGCGTTCCAGCGGCTGGGACTCGCGGTCATTGACGAGCAGCACCGCTTCGGCGTCGAGCAGCGGGCGCTGCTGGCGCAGAAGAACGTGGAGGAGGGACCGGACGTCCTGCTGCTCTCCGCGACGCCCATCCCGCGCACGCTGGCGCTGGCGCTGTTCGGCGACCTCGACGTCTCGCGGCTCAACGAACTGCCGCCGGGGCGCGGGGCGGTGACGACGACGATTCGGGAGGCGCGCGCGCGGCCCAGGGTGTACGACTTCATCCGTCAGGAGGTGGCCGCGGGGCGTCAGGCGTACGTCGTCTATCCCGTCATCGAAGAGTCCGAGGTGACGGACCTCAAGGCGGCGACGAAGATGCACGCTCTGCTCGCCGAGGAGGTCTTTCCGGAGCTGGAGGTGGGGCTCGTGCACGGCCGCGTCCCGACCGACCAGCGCGACCGGGTGATGCGGCGCTTCCGTGCGAACGAGGTGCACATCCTGGTGGCCACGACGGTCATCGAGGTCGGCATTGACGTGCCCAACGCCACGGTGATGGTCATCGAGCACCCGGAGCGGTTCGGGCTCGCCCAGCTCCACCAGTTGCGCGGGCGCATCGGCCGTGGCGCAGCCGAGAGTCACTGCATCCTGCTGCCAGGTGAGGGAGCTGACCCGGACCGCCTGGCGCGGTTCGCGGAGACGCAGGACGGCTTTCGCATCGCGGAGCTGGACCTGGCCGAGCGCGGTCATGGGGAGCTGGTGGGAGCGAAGCAGTCGGGGATGGTGGGGCTGCGCTACGCCGACTTTGCCAGGGACGACGACCTGCTCGAGCTGGCGCACCGGCTCGCCCGCGAGACGATCGCCGCGGACCCGCAACTGCGCGCGAAGGCGCTGCGGCCGGTGGTGGCGGAGATCGGGCGGCGCTTCGAACGCGGGCTGGAACTGTTCCGGGCGATCCCGGGGTAGGCCCTCCAGGCCGGGCCCGGCGCACGTTGATCCGTGTTTCACCTCGGCTTCAGGGTTGTCATCTCCGGCGGTTGTCATCTACCATTGAAGACCCCAGCGCCGACCCGACGCGGTGCCGAGCCGGCCCTGCGCGAAAGGAGCGGCCATGTCCGAAGAGCTCATCACCCTGGAGAACGTGTCGAAGGACATGCTGAAGGCGATCTTCGACGCGGCGCTCATGGACACCACCCTCGACAGCGATGGTGATATCCTCATCAAGGACCGGTGCCGGGTCTATGTCCTCCCCGACGTGGAGCGGCGGCGGATCCGGCTCCTCGCCCAGTTCGGCTTCGTCCCGTCGGCGTCGGAGCACGCGAAGCTGGACTGCGCCAACCGCATCAACTCCGACTACATCATCGTCCGAGCCAGCGTGCACGGGGACAAGCTGCGCTTTTCCTACGACGTCTCGCTCGACGGGGGGATCACGAAGAAGGCGATGGCGCTGCTGGTGAAGCGCTTCTGCTCCATCCCGCAGGAGGCCGTGGCCGACTACGGGAAGGACATCGTGCAGTAGCCCCGGCGCCGGCGGCGGCGTCGGGCCCGGGACGGGCGGGCGGGGAGCGCTCCGCCGGCCCGTTCCGCGTATCGCGTCCGGGCACGCCACTTGCTACCTTGTCCGCCCAAACACCACCGAGGTCAGGACGTGGAGCGACCATCCGTGCAGCGCCGCCAGGGGGAACGCCGCCGACTGTGGGACCGCCGCTCCCCCGTGGACCGGCGCGCACGCGTGGACCGGCGGCAGGCGGAACGGCGCCGGTCGCCCGGGCTCTTCGCGCAGGAGCGGCGCACGGGCCTGGAACGGCGGCGCGGGGAGCGGCGCTGTCTCGCGGACCGCCGGTGCCTTGCCCTGCGGCGGCACGGGCGTCGCCGCCGCGAGACGCCGACCCCCTTCACGGCCGAGCAGGTGACGGACCTCAGGGTCCGGTTCGCCGCACCCGGCGTCGTCACGTGCCCGGCGTGCGGCAGCCGCTTCTCGCTCGGCCCGGCGCGCCGCCGCGGCGAGGAGTCCGCGCGACGGGTCGTGTGCCTCGGGTGCGGGCGGGCCGCGGTCGTTCCGAACACGCGGGCCGCGCGCGTCCTCATCGTCAACGGACACGACGGCCTGCGCGAGACGCTGCAACAGATGCTGAGCGCCGCGGGGCACGAGGTCGTCGAGACCGCGGACGCCGGGGTCGGGCTCGTGGCGTACCGCACGGTCCCCGCGGACGTGATCCTCGTGAACACCCAGGCCACTGGCCGCATGACGACCTACGACTTTCTGCGGCAGTTGCGGCGCGAGTTCCCCGACGCCCGGGTGGTCGCCATCTCCCTGCGTCACTCGCTGACCGGCGCCGACCCGCTGGCTCTCAGCCTCGGCCTCGGCGCGATCCGCACCCTCCGCATGCCGATGTCGCGCGAGGACCTGCTGCGGGCGGTGGACGAAGCCCGCCGCTAACGGGCTCGTCCACGATCCTGCTCGCGCCGTCTCCGTCGCCGGACGGTTCGGGCCTGTGCGCGGTTCCTCCCGGCGTCTCGTTGCTTCCCAAGCCGCGGACCGCGGCGGTGTTCGTCGCGGCCATCCGCGAAGCCCGCGCCACCCGGGCGCCGGCGGTCTTCCTCCAGTTGTCCCCTCGACGCTCGGAGGGCACCTTACAGGATCGCCGCACTGCTCCAGCGGCGCGACCTTTCCCTTCGGCGCTCGCGGAGGCGCGGATGGACAAGCGGACGAAGACCCTGGTGGCCCACCTGAATGAGGACCTCGCCGGCGAGCTGAGCGCCATCATCCAGTACCTGACCTACGCGGCGAAGGCGACAGGCCCCTACCGGCCGCAGCTCTCCCAGTTCTTCCTGGCGGAAGTGGCCGACGAGCAGCTGCACGCGCAGTTCCTGGCCAACAAGATCGTCGCCCTCGGCGGAGAGCCCACCACCGTCCCGCGCGCCGTTCCCGCGGCGAGGACCAACCGTGAGATGCTCCGCGCCGTGCTGGCCGCCGAGCGCCGGGCGACGAAGGACTACACGGCGCGCGCGAAGGAAGCCGAGGCCGTCGGCGACAAGGGCCTGGCGGTGCAGCTGGAGGACATGGTCCGCGACGAGAGCGGGCACTCGGAGGAGACCGAGCGGATCCTGCGCGACTGGCCCGTGTAGACCGCGACCCAGCCCCTTGCGCGTCGGGCCTCGTTCCCCGACTGTGGGGGCGGACGACCAGGAGTGACGGTGTGAACTGCCCCAAGTGCGGTAAGAAGACCACCCCGGGCGCCACCAGATGCGTCTGGTGCGGGCTCGAACTCGTGAAGCGCGGCGGCGCCGGCGCGGGCCAGCCCGCCGCTCCGCCACCGCCTCCCCCGCGACCCCAGATCGGCGTCCCGCCGAAGCCGGGCGCACCGACCGTGCAGCCACCGCGGGCGGCGCCGCCAGCCCCATCGTCCCCGCCGCCCCCGCGACCCGCTCCGGCACCCGCGCCGCCGCAGGCTGCTCCGCCGCCACCACGACCGGCACCGCCGCAGGCGGCTCCACCTCCGCCGCGGCCGGCGCCGCCTCCACCACCGCGGCCAGTCGTGCCGCCGCCGCAGCCCCCACGGCCGCAGGCGCCGCCGACGGCCCAGACGCCGGCTGCTGCGCCGCCGGCGCCGCCGCGGCCCCAGGCGCCGCCGCCGCAGCCACCGCGCGCGGCCCCGCAGGCGCCGCCGCGGCCGCAGGCGCCCGCACCTCAGGCCCCGCCGCCGCGCCCGGCGCCGCCGCCTCCACCGGCTGCACCGCTGGCGCCGAGGGCGGCCCCACCAGCGCCGCCGCCACCGCGCCCTGCGCCTCCGCCGCCTCCGCCGGAGCCTGAACGGATCGTGGTGGAGCCATCGCCGTCGGTCGCAGAGGCGACCTCGGGACTTCCGTTGCTCGACTTCGGCGAGCCGATGCAGCCGCCTGCCGCTGCGCTGGCGCCCGTGATCGAGCCGCCCGCGGCACCGCCGGAGCCGATACCGCCGATGGAGTTGGAGCCGATGGTGCCGTCGCGGGCTGAGCCCGCGCCGCCGCCCGAGCCGCTGGCCGCCGCGGCAGCGCCGCCGCCACCACCCCCGCCGGCCCCGCCTCTGCCTCCGCCGCCTCCGCCGCCCGTGGTCGAGGCGCCGGAGCCGGCAGTCGCGCCGGAGCCGGTCGTGCGGATCAGCGAGCCGTCAGAGCCCCTGATGGCCCCGCCCGCACCGCCGGGGCGCAGGGT
>CAYLJK010000209.1:0-5320 GCA_964383975.1 uncultured Gemmatimonadales bacterium
CAGGACTTCCGCTACGGCCTGCGCGGGCTGCGCCGCAACCCCATCCTGGCCGTCATCGCCGTCGTCTCACTCGGGCTCGGCATCGGGGCCACGATGACGGCGTACACCTGGCTCGACCGGTTCATCCTGCGGCCGCTCCCCGTGGTGCCCGACGCCCATCGGCTGGTGGCGGTCAACACGCGCGCCCCGGGCGGCGACGAGTGGTCGGTCTCGATCCCGACGCTGCGCGACTGGCGCGCCCAGAGCACGACCACTGACATCGCGGGCGGTGCGGGTACGCAGTTCGGGCTGCGCCAGGGCGAGGGGACGGAGCGGGTCTGGTGCTGGGGCGTCACCTGGAACTTCTTCGACGTCCTCGGCGTCCAGCCCATGCTGGGTCGGGCGTTCCGTCCGGAGGAGGAGCGGTCCGGGGCGGGCCCGGTCGCGGTCCTGGGCTACAGCTTCTGGCAGCAGCGTTTCCGCGGCGACTCGAACATCGTCGGCCAGAGCATCACGCTCAACGGCACGCCGATCACCGTCATCGGCATTGCGCCGCCGCGGTTCGGCGGTGCCGAGATCGGCCTCACCTTCGATCTCTACATCCCCATCGGGATGAGCCACGTACTGCGCGGCGGGCAGGATCCCTCGGAGCAGCGCGGCTGGCAGTTCCTGAACGTGATCGGCCGGTTGCGTCCGGGCGTGACCTTCGAACAGGCCCGCTCCGAGATCGACGCGGTTGCCAGGCGAGCGGCGGCTGCGGCCGGCACGGAGACGGCCGACCGGCTCGGCGCGGTCGTGAAGCGCTTCAGCGACGACGGCCCGGGTGAGTTCCTGAAGCCCATCCTGGCCGCCCTGCTCGGTGTCACGGGCCTGCTGCTGCTCATCGCCTGCGCCAACGTCGCCAATCTGCTGCTGGCCCGCGCGGCGGCCCGGCAGCGCGAGATCGCGGTGCGGCTCGCCGTCGGCTCGGGGCGCGCGCGGCTGGTGCGCCAGCTGCTCACGGAAGGGCTGGTGCTCGCGGCCCTCGCCGGCGTGGTCGGCCTGCTGGTCTCGCTGTGGGCCCGCGACCTGATGGGGTTCTTCGTGCCGCCCGCACCCGTGCCGATCCTCTTCGACTTCCGGCTGAACGCGCACGTGCTGCTGTTCGGCTTCGGCGTGACCGTCGCGACGGCGCTGGTGTTCGGCTTGGTGCCGGCCTTCCAGGCCTCGCGGCCGGACCTCGTCACGACGCTCAAGGACGAGATCGGCACGGTGCCGGGCGGCCGCGGCCGGCTCCAGGCCGGACTCGTCGTGGCGCAGGTGGCGCTGTCGCTCGTCACGCTCGTCTCGGCCGGCCTGTTCATCCGCTCGCTCGCGCTGAGCCGGCAGGTGGACACCGGGTTCCGGCAGCCCGAGGGCGTGCTGCTCGTGGACACGGACACCTACATCGCGGGCTTCCGGGACACGCTTGGTGTCCCGGTGGCGCGGCGCCTGCTGGAGGCCGTGCGCGCCGTGCCCGGCGTCGAGGCCGCGAGCATCGGCTCCGACGTACCGCTCGGTTTCGGCGGCAACAGCTCGATGAGCATCACCGTCCCGGGCTACGCGCCGCAGCCGAACGAGAACATGTCCATCCAGTACTACAACGTCGCAGGCGACTACTTCCGCACGATGCAGGCGGACATCGTTCAGGGCCGGGCCATCGCGGACGAGGACCGGCGCGGCGGGCAGCGGGTGGCGGTCGTGAACGAGACGTTCGTGCGGCGCTTTTTCGCCGGCCGCGAGCCGATCGGCGCCACCTTCGACCACGGAGCCGGGCCCGTCACCATCGTCGGCGTGGCGCGCGACTGGAAGTACCGGCGGCTCAACGAGCCGCCGCGGCCGTTCGTCTTCTACGTCTTCGAGCAGAGGTTCTGGAAGGATTTCACCGTCTACGTGCGCGCCTCGGGGGACCCCAAGGCCCTCACCGCTGCGCTGCGCCGGACCTTCCACGACGTCGCCGCCGACCTGCCGCTGCTCGACGTGCGGACGCTGGCGGAGCACACGGCGGCCTCGGCCTTCGCCCAGCAGCTCGGCGCGTACATGCTCTCGGGGTTCGGGTTCCTCGCGCTGCTCCTCTCGGCCATCGGCATCTACGGCGTGATGGCCTACAGCGTCAGCCGCCGCACCCGGGAGATCGGTGTGCGCGTGGCGCTTGGCGCCACCGGCCGTGCCGTGGTGCGGCTGGTGGTGGGCCGCGCGATGCGGCTGGCCGGCGTGGGGCTCGTCATCGGCGGCGCCGCGGCCATCGCGGCGGGGCAGCTGCTCCGCAGCCTCCTCATCGGCGTCTCGCCCTACGACCCGGTGACCCTGGCCGCGATCCCCGTCCTCCTCGGCGCGGTGGCGCTCCTGGCGAGCTGGGTCCCGGCGCGGCGGGCGGCGAGGATCGATCCGATGGTGGCGCTGAGGTATGAGTAGAGGTCAGAGATCAGAGGTCAGAGGGCGGAGTTGCGGCGGATCAGGGCGGTCAGCATGCGGCGCAGCTCGCTCAGTTGGGCGGCGAGGGCGTCGCGGTCAGACGGGCCCAGGTAGCGCAGGTCACAGGCCAGTTCGGCCTCGCAGTCCAGCGCGGAGGCGGATCCGAACGCGGAGATGAGGAACCGCGCCTGGTGGCGGGCGATGCGCATGCCGCAGCTCTCCGCGATGTTGGCCACGGAGACGGCAGCGCGCCACATCTGCGCCGTCCGTCCGTAGCGCTCGCGCACGGGGAAGGACTCGGTCAGCCGGTAGGTGACCAGCGCGAGGTCACGCGCCCGCTCCCACACGATGAGCCGGCGGAAGTCGTGCATGGACCGAACATGCTCTTCTGGTGGCCGCTCGATCGTACCCGTTCGTCGCATCACGGTGCGTTCCCACGCGCCCTGACCTCTGACCTCTGACCTCCTCCCGGTGTACCTTCGCACCATGCCGACTCCGGATGCTCCACGCCTCCTGATCGCCGACGACCAGCCCGACGTCCTCACGGCGCTCCGGCTCCTCCTCGCGCCGGAGGGCTACGCGATCACGACGGCGACCTCGCCGGGCGCGGTGCTCGCGGCGGTCGAGCGCGCGGACTTCGACGCCGTGCTCCTCGACATGAACTACGCGCGCGACACGACGGGCGGGTTGGAGGGGCTGGACCTCATCAGCCGGCTGCGGGCGCTGGACGCGCACCTGCCGATTCTCGTGATGACGGCGTGGGGGAGCGTCGAGGGCGCGGTCGAGGCGATGCGGCGCGGCGCGCGCGACTACATCGAGAAGCCGTGGGACAACGCGCGGCTCCTCAACACCGTGCGCATCCAGGTCGAGCTGGGCCGCGCGCTGCGGAACGCGCAGCGGCTGGAGGACACGCACCGGCTGCTCGCGCCCGAGGGCGTCCCCCTGCTCATCGCCGAGTCGGCCGCGATGCGGCCGGTGCTCCAGCTGATGGCGAAGGTCGGCCCCTCGGACGCGAACGTCCTTATCACCGGGGAGCACGGCACCGGGAAGGAGCTGGTCGCCGAGTGGCTGCACGCCAGCTCGCCGCGCGCGCCGCGTCCCTTCATCGCCGTGAACATGGGCGGCATCCCGGACGGGCTCTTCGAGAGCGAGATGTTCGGACACGTGAAGGGGGCGTTCACCGACGCGCGGGTGGACCGGATGGGCCGCTTCGAGCTGGCCGACGGCGGCGCGCTCTTTCTCGACGAGGTCGCCAACATCCCGCTCCCGCAGCAGGCCAAGCTGCTGCGCGTCCTTCAGAGCGGCATCGTGGAGCGCGTCGGCTCGTCCAAGGGACGCAAGGTGGACGTGCGCGTCCTCTCCGCGACGAACGCCGACCTCGCCGCCGAGGTCGCGGGGGGACGGTTCCGGGAGGACCTGGTCTTCCGGCTGAACACGATCGAGATCCACCTGCCGCCGCTGCGCGAGCGCCGCGAGGACATCCCGCTCCTCGCGCGTCATTTCCTGCGCCGGCACGCGGCGCGCTACCGCAAGACGTGCGAGGGCTTCGATGCCGAGGCGCTCCAGCTGCTCCTCGCCCACCCGTGGCCCGGGAACGTGCGCGAGCTGGACCACGCGGTGGAGCGGGCGGTGCTGCTCGCCGCGGGTCCCGCGGTGACCGCCGCCGACCTGGCGCTCCGCGCCGGCACCGGCGGGCCGCGGCTCGAGGAGCTGCCGCTGGAGGAGGTGGAGCGGGTCCTCATCCGCAAGGCGCTCGATCGCGCCGGCGGCAACGTCTCGCAGGCCGCGAAGGCGCTGGGCCTCTCGCGGAGCGCGCTCTACCGCCGCATCCAGGCGCACCACCTCTGAGCCACGCGCGCCGGCTCCTGCTCCTCGCACTCGCGGGCGGGCTGCCGGCGATGGCCCTCCTCGCGCTCCTCCTCGCCACCGGCTCCCACCCGGCGAAGGTCGTCGTCACGGCGCTGCTCGTCGCGGGCGGGGCGTGGGTCGCCCTGGCCGTCGTCGTGCGCGACCGCGCCGTGCGGCCGCTCCAGACCATCGGCAACATGATCGCCGGCCTGCGCGAGGGGGACTTCTCCATCCGCGGCCGGCGCGCCACCGCGGACGACGACCTCGGCCTCGTCTTCCTGGAGCTGAACACGCTCGGCGAGACCCTGCGCCAGCAGCGGCTCGGCGCCCTGGAGGCGACGGCGCTGCTGCGCCGCGTGATGGCCGGGATCGACGTCGGCGTGCTCGCCTTCGACGAGTCGGGACGGCTGCGGCTCGCCAACCGCTACGCCGAGCGAATGCTGGACCTGCCGGCCGGCCGGCTCATCGGACGCACCGCGGCGGAGTTGTCGCTCGAGGCGTTCCTCGACGGCGAGGCAGCCGGGGTGCGGGAGGCGGCGTTCGGCGGGCGACCCGGGCGCTGGGGGTATCGCCGCGGCACGTTCCGCCAGGGCGGACGTCCCCACACCCTCCTCATCCTGGCCGATCTCTCCCAGGCGCTGCGCGAGGAGGAGCGGCAGGCGTGGCAGCGCCTGGTGCGCGTGCTCGGGCACGAGATCAACAACTCCCTGGCGCCGATCAAGTCGGTCGCGCAGAGCATGCAGGCGCTGGTGGCGCGCGGCGCCGTCACGGGGGACGGGGCAGGCGACCTCGCCGACGGCCTCGCGCTCGTGGGCTCACGCGCCGAGGCACTGGCCCGCTTCATGGCCGCCTATGCCACCCTCGCGCGCCTCCCCACGCCGCGCCGTGCACCAGTGGAGGTGGAACCCTGGGTGCGCCGCGTCGCGGGTCTCGAGACGCGCCTCGCGGTCGAGGTCGTGCCCGGCCCGCCGGTGACCATCGAAGCGGATGCGGACCAGCTGGAGCAGATGCTGATCAACATCGTACGCAACGCAGTGGACGCGGCGGAGCAGGGCGCGGG
>CAYLJK010000210.1:0-5296 GCA_964383975.1 uncultured Gemmatimonadales bacterium
CGCCGCGCGCGCGAGGAGCCGCCGCAGGACCTGCGCCGTGACGAGGGCGTCCCCCGCCGCCCGGTGGCGGCGGTCCGTCTCGAGGCCGAAGTGGTGCATCACGCTGTCGAGGCTGCGCCGTTCCAGCTCCGGCACCAGCCGCCGCGTGAGCCGCACGGTGCACAGCCGCGGCATGCGCAGGTCAAAGCCCTGCGCGCGCGCCACCTCGGCCTGGACGAAGCCCCAGTCGAAGCGCGCGTTGTGCGCCACGAAGACGCGGCCCGCCAGCGCGGCCACGACGCGGTCCGCGACGGCCTCGAAGGACGGGGCGCCGGCGACCGCGGCGTCGCTGATGCCGGTCAGCGCGGCGATGCGCGGCGGAATCGGGCGGCCCGGGTTCACCAGCGACTCGAAGGCGACCTCGACGCGCGCCCCCTCGACGTGGACGATGGCGATCTCCGTGATCCGGTCGTCGGCCCGCGCCCGCATCCCCGTCGTCTCGACGTCCACGACGGCGAAGCGCACCGCCGCGATGGGCACGTCGTGCCAGGCGGGCTCCGGCACCAGCGACCAGCGCCCCTCGAGGTCCGCGGTGAACCGCGGGTCGGCGCCGAGGAGGGCGGTCGCCAGCCGCTCGGCGACCGCACGGTTGGCGCGGCCCAAGCCGAGAACATCCCGGACGATGTCGAGCGGAGGACGGGGGCCGTCCCGCAGGTACGCCACCGCGCGCTCGGAGAGGGTGGTCACAGGTCGTCGCGCACCAGCGGCATCGTCATGCAGCGCGGGCCGCCCCCGCCGCGGACCAGCTCGCTCCCCCGCACCGTGATGACCGCCCGCTCGCCCTCGACCAGCGGGTCTTCGCCGGTCAGGTACTTCCGGGCGGCGACGATGCGGAAGCCGGCGTTGCTCATCTCCCGGAGCGTGGCCTCGTGGCGGTCGTATCCAATGACGACGCCGGGGCGCACCGAGATGAAGTTGCACCCCGACCCCCACTGCTCCCGCTCCTGGTCGCTGCGGGCGCTGCCCCCGCAGAAGACGGGCTCGAGCGGCAGGCCGACGGCCGCCAGGGCCGCGAAGAGGTTCGGCATCTCGCGGAGACCCTGCTCGTCATGCCGCCGGTGCAGGACCGCGAGCCGCTCGGGGCCGACGAAGTGCGGCGGCGAGATGACGCACAGCTCGCGGTCCACCTGGGTGAAGATCATGTCGAGGTGGATCGCCGTGGGCTCCTTGGGCATCACCACCACGACGATGTCGCGGACGCCGCAGCGCGCGAAGAGCGCCTCCGCGAGGTGGTCGAGCGCGGCCGGGGAGCTGCGTTCCGAGAAGCCGAGCACCACGAGGTCGGGCCGGAGCGGGTGCACGTCCCCGCCCTCCAGCCGGAAGTTAGGGCGCCGTTCCTCCGACCCGTCGTAGAGGATCCCGGCGTTGGCGAAGCGCGGGTGCCAGCGGAACAGCGCCGAGAAGAGCAGTTCCTCCGACCAGCGCGCGTCGTAGCGCATCGCCCCGACGACGGCGTGGTCGCCGATGACGATCCCCACGTCGCGCGTGAAGAACAGGTTCGGGAGCGGCGGCAGCACGTACTCCTGCTCGTTCAGCGCCGCGGCGAGCGGGCCCGGCTCCTCCACGGCGCCGGCCACCAGCAGGTCCACGAGCGCGCGCGGCGGGAGTCCCGCGATGCGTTGGGCGAGCGGTTCCGAGGGGACGACATCCAGCATCCGCGCCACCACGCGCCGACGCACCTCGGCGTCGGCGAACAGCTCCGCGAGCACGTCGCGCACCTGGAGCACGGTGGCGAAGCGCTCAAGGACCGCCACGAAGTGCCGGTGCTCGCGCCGCGCGCTCTCCAGGTCCAGAATGTCATCGTAGAGGTAGTCCTCGCGCGTCCCCGGCGTGACGCCGAGGAGCTCGGCGCCCGGGGTGTGCACGAGGACCGCCCGCAGCAGCCCGATCTCGGAAGTGACATGGACCGGCATCAGGGAGCGCCGTGGGTCAGCGCGAAGGCGAGCGCCTCCAGTTCCAGAGCCATGTTCACGTTCGACACCGCCACCTCCGGCGGCACGACCAGCGCCACCGGCGCGAAGTTCATGATTGCCCGCACGCCGGCACGCACCAGGCGGTCCGCGAGCGCCTGCGCCACCTCCGCCGGCGTCCCGAGAACGGCGATGTCCGCGGGCGCGGCCGCGAGGTCCGCCTCGAGCCACGCCACGTCCCGCACGAGGTGGCGCGCCATCGGCTGGCCGACCTTCGCCGGGTCGTCGTCGTACACCGCCACGACGTCGAATCCGCGGTCCGCGAAGCCGCGATGGTACGCCAGCGCGGCCCCGATCCGACCCGCCCCGATGAGGACCACGCGATAGCGACGGGTCAGCCCGAGGATGCGGCGGATCCGCTCCGCGAGGTCCGCGGCCGGATACCCGATGCCGCGCTTCCCGAACGACCCGAAGAACGACAGGTCCTTGCGTACCTGCGCGGGCGTGGCACCGCCCCGCTCCGCGAGCGACCGGGACGACACCGTCGCCTGCCCCTGCCTGGCGCACTGCTCGACCCAGTCAAGGTACAGCGAGAGCCGTCGAACGGTTGAGTGGGCGACGTGACGCACGTGCGTGCCTTGTGAACGAATTCACAAAGCTAGGTGCGTCCCGAGGGCTCGTGCAAGCGTCACGAACGCCGCGGGTCCCAGATCCTCGGCGCGGGCGGTCGGCGCCAGGCCGGCGGCCTCGAGCGCGGCCGCCACGACCTCCGCACGAGCGGCGGTGGCCTCGCGCAGCGCGCGCTGGAGCTGCTGGCGGCGGCGCTGGAAGAGCGCGCGGATCAGAGCGCGGACGCGGCGCTCCTCGTCCGCGTCTCGCACCAGTGCGTGGGTGCGCGGCGTGAGGCGCACCACCGCCGACTCGACGCGGGGCGGTGGGCGGAACGCCCCGGCGCGCACGGAGAAGAGCCGCTCCACCTCGGCGACGAGGCGGACGCCGGCCGTGAGGGCGCCGTAGGCGCGGCTCCCCGGGCTCGCGGCGAGCCGGTCGGCGACCTCGCGCTGCACCAGGAAGACGATCCGCCGCGGGCGAGGTGGCGTGAGCGCGCGCTCGATGAGCGGCGAGGTGATCCGGTAGGGGATGTTGCCGCAGACCACCTCGGCCGGCGGCCAGGCCACCGCGAGCGCATCGCCGTGGACGACCGCGACGTTGGGGGCCGGCGGCGCCTCGCCGAGCGCGGCCGCGAGGCGCGCGTCGGCCTCGACGGCGACCACGCGCTCCGCCCGCCGGGCGAGGTGGGCCGTGAGGGTGCCCTTCCCCGGCCCGATCTCCAGCACCGTGCCCGCGCGCTGCGGCGCGGCCGCGGCGGCGATGCGGGCCAGGATGGCGGGGTCGAAGAGAAAGTGCTGGCCGAGCCGCGCGCCCACGTCAGCGCCGCAGGCAGACCAGCGTGCGGTCGTCGCCCGCGGGCCCGGGGGCGAAGGCCGCGAGGTGGGCGAACACGGCGTTCACGATCTCGCGGGTGGGGAGGGCGTGCGCGCCCTGGACGGTGGCGAGGACGCGGGCCTCGCCGTACGGCTCGCCGCCGGGGCCCAGCGTGTCCGGGATGCCATCCGAGAAGCAGCAGAGGAGGTCGCTCCCGGCCGTCCACGGGAGGCGGTCGCCCCTGATGCGCCGGTCGGTGCCGAGGCCGAGCGGCGGGGCCGTGGCGGCGAGGCGCACGGGCTCGCCCGCGGCCGGGACGACGAACGCCTGCGGGTGGCCGGCGTTGGCGTAGCGCAGCACGCCGCGCCGCGCGTCCACCACCGCGTAGCAGAGCGAGAGGTGCATCTCCGCGCGGGCGAGTTCGTCGCCCACGACCTCGAGGAGGCGTTCGAGCGCCTGCTCGGGGGTGCGCACCGTCTGGACGATGACGCCGGCCGCCGCGATGGCGTGCGCCATGAGGAGCGCGGCGGTGAGGCCGTGGCTGGAGACGTCGCCGATGGCGACGCCGACGGCACCGCTGCGGAGGCTCACGACCTTGTAGAAGTCGCCGCCGACCGACTCGACCGGGACGGTGCGGGCGGCGACGTCGGCGACCTTCTCGAGGACGCTGGTGGGCTGCATCAGCGCCATCTGGAGACCGTGCGCGAGGAGCAGCTCGGTGTCGAGCCGCACGCGGCGCCGCTCGCGCTCGACGAGCCGGGCGTTCTCGAAGGCGGCGCCGACCTGCGCCGCGATGGCCACGAGGAGCTTGCGGTGACCGGCGGTGAAGCTGTCCTCGCCGATGCGGTCGGTGAGGTTGATGACGCCGATGGTGCGCGGCGGCCCACCCGGCGGCGCGTAGCTGATGGGGAGCGAGACGAAGCTCGCGCCCCGGTAGCCGCGCTCCTCGCCCGCGCGCTGGAGGGGCGCCGGGGAGGTGGCGTCGTACGCCAGCATCCGCTGCTCGCGGAAGACCCGCGCGGCGATGCTGCGCGGGTCGTGCACCGGGATGGGTTCGACGCGGTACGTCTCCAGGCCCCGGCCGGCGACCAGGCGCAGCGTCTGCGACGCCTCGTCGAGGACGAGGATGGAGGCGCGCCGCGCCCCGACGACGTCCGCGAGCTCGCGCGTGATGACCTGCGCCGCCTCCTCCAAGCGCACCGTGCGGCCGAGGATGTCGGCGATGGTGTAGAGGAGGTCAATCTCCTCGTAGCGGGTGGCCAGCTCGTCGGCGAGCATGGCCGCCTCGTGCTCGGTGCGCAGCAGCTCGGCGGCGAGCGCGGCCACGGCATGCGCGCGGACCTCGGCATCGGGGCCCCGGTCGTCCATCACCTCGAGCACGAGCCCCGCCCCGCCGGGGACCGGCGCGAGCCGCACCGGCCCGGCGGGACCGACGGCGGGCCCATCGGCCGCAGGCGGCTGCCACGTCGTCGGCTCGCCGGCCACGACCTCCATGCGCCGGTCGGTCCGCCGCCACACGCGCACCGGTCCCCCGGCCAGCGTCCCCAGCTCGCCGAGCACGGCCTCGAGGCGCGCTACGGCAGGCACAGCACCATCCGGATGGTGTTGCCGCGTTCATTGAACGCCAGCTCGTGCACCAGGTGCCGGATGAGGAACAGGCCCCGGCCGTCGGCGCGGTGCACGCGATCCGGCGCCGTGGGGTCGGGGACCTGCGCGGGGTCGAACCCGTCCCCCTCGTCCGTGACCTCCATCTCGATGCGCCGGGGGCCGAAGGCGACGCGGACATCCACGCGCCGCGCGGGGTCGGCGTCGGACCCGTAGACGATCGCGTTGCAGATGGCCTCGGTGAGCGCGACGCGGAGATTGAATCGCACGGTCCGGGTGGAGCCGACGCGCGGCTCGACGTGCTGGACGACGAGCTC
>CAYLJK010000211.1:0-5236 GCA_964383975.1 uncultured Gemmatimonadales bacterium
CCGTGGTCCGACCCCGCGATCGCCTCGACCGCCGCCACGAACGCCTCGGCGACCTCGGTGTGCGCCAGGACCACACCGGTCAGGCCCTCACTCATAGTCCTCCTCGAGATACTCCCGCGTCTCGCGCCGGCTCGCCACCTGCATCCGCCGGATCAGCCGCTCGTTGAACTCCCGGGCCGAGTCCACCCCCGCGTACTTGAGGAGGTGCCGCATCGCCACGACCTCGGCGATGACGGTGATGTTCTTGCCGGGATTGAGCGGGACCGCGACCTGCGGCACCGCGACGTCGAGGATGCGCATCTCCTGAGTCTCCAGGCCGGTGCGGTCGTAGGGGCGGCTGCTGTCCCAGTCCTCCAGCTGCACCACCACCTCGATGCGCTTCTGCTGGCGCACCGCGCGGATCCCGAACAGCGCGCGGATGTCGATGAGACCGACCCCGCGGATCTCCATGAAGTGCGCCTGGTGCTCGTGGCCGCGCCCGATGAGCACGTCGTGGCCGAGGCGCCGCACGTGCACGACGTCGTCCGCGACGAGCCGGTGGCCGCGCTCCACCAGGTCCAGCACGCACTCGCTCTTGCCGATTCCCGAGCGGCCCAGGAACAGCAGCCCCACGCCGTACACGTCGGCGAGGCTCCCGTGGATGGTCGTCGTCGGCGCGAAGGCGTCCTGGAGGAACGGCATGATGCGGTGGTAGAACTCCGCGGTCTTGTGCGTGCTGCGCAGCACGGCCACGCCGTGAGCGCGCGCCAGCTCGATCAGCTCGGGCGGGACCTCCTGGCCCTTCGTGACGAACAGGACGGGCAGCTCGAAGCGGAACAACGTTTCCAGCGCCTGGCGCCGCGGGTCAGGCGCCAGGGCGAAGAGATACGTCACCTCCGTCTCGCCCAGGACGAACACGCGCCCGGTCGCGAACCGGGCCGTGTAGCCGGCCAGGACGAGGCCGGGGCTCGACGCCTCCCCGGAGGGGATGTCGCGGTCGAGCCCGGCGTCGCCGGTCAGGACCTCCAGGGCGAGCCGCTCGCCCCGCTGGTCGAGGAGATCGCGAACCTTCAGCGGCGCACCGCTTTCCGGGCCGCGGCGCGCGCCGGGTGCACCTCGGCCTTGTCGAGCTGGCGGCGGATCTTGGCCGCCACGCGATCGAGCGCGGTGCGGTGGTCCGGCGCATCCGCGCTCGCCACGAAGACGCTGTTGCGCGCCGCGTGCAGCACCACCTCCGCGGTGGCGCGCTGGTGGTCCACGTCGAACGTCACGTTCGCCCGGGTCGGCCGGTTGGCCAGCCGGGCCAGCCGGCCCATCACCGTCGCCGCGCGGACGCGCAGCTGGTCGGGGATGTCGCCGTGCCGTGCCGTGATGGTGACCTGCATGACGCTCACTGCTCCTCGCCGCGCGGCGGGTGCGCCGCGGCGGCCTCGAAGTGGGAGAGGGTCTCCTGCGCGGTGCGCGCCCACGGGAAGGTCGCCGCGAACGCCCGCGCACCGCGACCGAGGCGTTCCCGGAGCTCGGCATCCGCGGCGAGACGGTCCAGGGCGTCCGCCCACGCCGCCACCGCGCCGGTCGGCACGAGGAAACCGGACTCGCCGTCCCGCACCGACTCGCGCAGGGCCGAGTTGTCGGCGGCCACGGCGGGGGTGCCGCAGGCCGCCGCCTCGAGGTTGGTGATCCCCCAGCCCTCCTTCAGGGAGGGGAGGACCACCGCCCACGCCCGCCGGTAGAGCTCCAGCTTCCGATCCTCGCTGACGAACCCGAGGAAGTCCACCGCGCCGGCCACGCCCACGCGCCGCGCCGCGCGTTCCAGCCGCGGACGGTCGTCGCCGGTGCCGGCGATCCAGAGGCGCGCGGCGGGGTGCCGCGCGCGCACGCGCGCCAGCGCCCCGATCGCCACCTCCACCTGTTTATAGCGCTTCAGCCGCCCGACGTACAGGAACGTCGGCTCGATCGCGCGTTCGATCGCGGGATCGGGGGCGAACCGCGCCGCGTCCACCCCCGGATAGATGACGCGGACCGCCTCGGGGCGGAACCCCCGAGCCAGCAGGTCGTCGCGGGTGCTGGTACTGATGGCGTGCACCGCCGCGCGGGCGTAGACGCGCGGCATCGGGCGCTCCGCCGCCCAGACCACGGCCGCCACCGGCGCCGGCAGCTCCCGGAAGGCCGTGGTGCCGAAGAGGTGCGGCACCACGAGCACGAACGGCCCGTCCCAGCGCCGCGGCAGGTTCAGCGGCACCTTGTTCACGTCCTCGACGACGAGGTCGGGGCGGAGCCGCGCCGCGAGCCGATCGAAGGCCCCGCGCGCGGCGAGCGTGAAGGTGTAGCGCGACGCGACCCGGTGCACCCGGATGCCGTCCAGCTCGGCCTCGGCCGCCGCCCCGGCCCAGCCGCTGCACAGCAGGTGCACCTCGTGACCCGCCGCGACGACCCGGCCGAGGATCTCGTGGAGGTGGACCTCCGCGCCGCCGGCCTGCGGGTTGGTGCGGTCCTGCCAGTTCACGGCGAGGATCCTCACAGGCGCCCGAGGTCCCGCGCCACGCGGTCGAGGACGCCGTTCACGAACCCGGGGCTGCGCGGCCCCCCGAACCAGCGCGCAAGGCGTACGGCCTCGTCGATCGCCACCTTGGGGGGCACCGTGGCGCCGGCGAGCTCGTGCACGCCAAGGCGGAGCACGTTGCGGTCGATGACGCCGAGCCGCTCGAGCCGCCAGCGGGCCGCCGCGGCGCGGATCCGCGCGTCGAGCGCCGCCCGGCCGGCCACGACGGCCTCCGCCAGCGCCAGCGCCTGGTCCGTCACCCGCGGCCCGGCCCGCGCGAGACCGAGCATGCGCTGCCAGAGCGGGCGGGGATCGTCGTCCCCGGCCACGTCCCATCCGTAGAGCAGCTGCAACGCGAGGGCGCGGGCCCGCGTCTCCGCCCGGACGCGCACTCAGCCGCCGATCGCCGCCGCCGCGTCGAGCGCGGCGGCCATCGCGTCGTACCCCTTGTTGCCGGCCGCTCCACCGGCGCGCTCGAGCGCCTGCGCGAGCGTGTCGGTCGTGAGCACGCCGAAGCCGATCGGGACGCCGGTGCGCAGCTGCACCTCCATGAGTCCGCGCGCGCTCTCCCCCGCGACGTAGGTGAAGTGCGGCGTCTCGCCGCGCACCACCGCGCCGAGCGCCGCCGCGGCCACGTAGCCGCCCCGCGCCAGGAGGCCACGTAGGACCACCGGCAGCTCCCACGCCCCGGCGGCCCACACGACGTCCGCGCGCGCCGCGTCCACCCCGCGCTCCGCGAGGCACACGCGCGCGCCCTCCAGCAACCGCGTGGTGACCGCCTCGTGGTAGCGGCTGACGACGAGCGCGATGCGGCCGGCGGGCGGGGCGGCGGGAGCGGGGGCGGCGGCCATCAGCGCGCGAGCAGGTGCCCGAGCTTGTCGCGTTTCACGTCGAGGTAGCCCGCGTTGGCGTCGGTGCGCGGCGGGACGATGGGGACGCGCTGCTTCACCGCCAGCCCGTACCCCTCGATGCCCACCAGCTTCATGGGATTGTTCGTGAGCACGCGGATCCCGCGCAGCCCCAGGTCGAGCAGGATCTGCGCGCCGATGCCGTAGTTGCGCAGGTCCGGCTTGAAGCCGAGCTGCGCGTTGGCCTCCACGGTGTCCGCGCCCTGGTCCTGGAGCGCGTAGGCCCGAAGCTTGTTGAGCAGCCCGATCCCCCGCCCCTCCTGGTCCAGGTACACCACCACGCCCCGCCCCTCCGCGGCGATCATCTGCATCGCCGTCTGGAGCTGCCAGCCGCAGTCGCAGCGCGCCGAGTGGAACACGTCCCCGGTGAGGCACTTGGAGTGCATCCGGACCAGCACGTCGTCACGGCCAGCCACGTCGCCGTAGACGAGCGCGACATGCTCGGCCCTGTCCACGTCGTTGCGGTAGCCCACGACGGTCCACTCACCCAGCGGCGTCGGGAGCCGGGCCACCGCCTCGCGGTGCACCAGCCGCTCGTGCTGAAGCCGGTGGGCCACCACCTGGGCCACCGTGATGAACGTCAGGCCCTGCGCCGCCGCGAGCCGCTCCAGCTCCGGGCGGCGTGCCATCCCGCCGTCGGAGGAGAGGATCTCGCAGATGACGCCGGCGGGCTGGAGGCCGGCGAGGCGGGCGAGGTCCACGCTCGCCTCCGTCTGCCCCACCCGCTGAAGCACGCCGCCGGGGCGGGCCTGGAGCGGGAAGACGTGGCCGGGACGGCGCAGGTCGGACGGGACGGTGGCCGGATCGATGGCGACCCGGATCGTCGTCGCGCGGTCCGCCGCGCTGATCCCCGTCGTCACGCCGAAGCGCGCGGTCGCGTCCACGCTGACCGTGAACGCCGTCCGCTGCGACTCGGTGTTCTGCTCCACCATCTGCGGGAGGTCGAGGGCGCGACACCGCTCCGGGGTGAGCGCGAGGCAGATGAGGCCGCGCCCGTGCGTCGCCATGAAGTTGACCATCTCGGGCGTGACCCGCTCGGCCGCCGCGACGAAGTCGCCCTCGTTCTCGCGGTCCTCGTCGTCCGCCACAATCACGAGGCGGCCGGCGCGGATGTCCTCGATCGCCTGCTCGACGGTGCCGAACAGCATTCAGCGCTCCGTGCGCCGGGCGGCGCGGTACGGAGACAGCAACCGGTCCACGAACCTGGCCACCTGGTCCGCCTCCAAATGTACGCGCCTCCCCACGCGGTACGAACCCATCGTGGTCGCCGTGAGCGTGTGCGGGATGACCGACAGCTGGACGATGCCGCGCCGCGGCAGGGCGTTCACCGTCATGCTGACCCCGTCCACCGCGATGCTCCCGTGCAGGACGGTGAGCCGCCCGACGAGGGCGGGGACGCGGATGTCGAGCAGGACCGCGTCCTCGCGGCGCACGCGGCGCACGACCGTTCCCACGCCGTCCACGTGCCCCGAGACGAGGTGGCCGCCCAGCCGCTCCCCCACCCGCAGCGCGCGCTCCAGGTTCACCCGCCGCCCGGGGCGGTACGACCCGAACGTGGTGCGGCCGCGCGTCGTCACCACCGCCTCGACGCTGAACGTGCCGCGCCCGGTCGCGACGACGGTCAGGCACGCGCCGTCCACGGCGACGCTCTCCCCCTTCCGCAGGCCGCGGTAGGGCGCCGCGATGGTGAGGTGCAGCCCGCGCGCGGTCCGCTCGGCGCGCCGGACCGTGCCCGTCGCGGTGACGATACCGGTGAACATCAGGGCCGGTCCAGGACGAGCAGGGTGTCGTCGCCGAGCGGGCGCCG
>CAYLJK010000212.1:0-5206 GCA_964383975.1 uncultured Gemmatimonadales bacterium
GCATCGGTTCCGGCATCGGCCCCGATTCCGGAGGAGGCGGCGGCTTCGTCTACCCGCCGCAGGTCCAGGGCATCATCCTCCCGCCGCCCGGGGCGCCGCGCTCGCTGCGCGGCGTCCGCCTCACGGTGACGTTCTTCATCTCGGCGACCGGGCAGGTGGACCGCGTGGAGGTGGACCCGGAGATCCGCGACCGCGGCTATCGCAACGAGTTCCTCGACCGGATGCGCCGTTACACCTTCACGCCCGCATACCTGCGCGACGGACGGGCCGTGCCCGCCGAGTTCCCGGTCCAGATCACGTTGTGAGCGCCTTGCGCGGGTCGTATCTTCCGCAACCGTTCTGACGCCGTCCCCCACCCCGCACCGAGGATCGGCCCTGAAGCACCTGTTCCGGCGCAAGACCGTGGACCGCCTCGTCGCCGAGGCCACGCGCGCAAACGGCCTGAAGCGCGTGCTGGGCCCCTTCGAGCTCACGATGCTGGGCATCGGCGCCATCATCGGCGCCGGCATCTTCACCTCCGTCGGCAGCGCCATCGCCGGCGATGCCGTGCGCCCCGGCGCCGGTCCCGCGCTCGTCGTCTCGCTGCTGCTGGTCTCGCTCGCGAGCGGCCTGGCTGCGCTCTGCTACGCCGAGTTCGCCTCGATGATCCCCGCGGCGGGGAGCGCGTACACCTACTCGTACGCCACCCTCGGCGAGCTGGTGGCCTGGATCATCGGCTGGGACCTGATCATCGAGTACGCCATCGGGAACGTGGCCGTCGCCATCAGCTGGGCGGGGTACTTCGACACGCTGCTGCGCGGCTTCGGGATCCACATCCCCGCCTGGCTGCTGACCGACTACCGCACGGCCCACCAGGCGGCGGCGCAGGTCGCGCAGGCGGCCGACCCCGCCTCCCTGGGCTACGCCGTGACGGCGGCCGCCGAGGCGCTGCACACCGCCCCGCGCATCGGCTCCGTCCCGTTCATCTTCAACTTCCCCGCCGTCTTCATCGTCGCCGCCATCACCGTCGTGCTCGTCATCGGCATCCGCGAGAGCGCGCGGTTCAACAACGCGATGGTCATCATCAAGGTCGGCGTCACGCTGCTCTTCCTCGCGGTCGGGGCGTTCTTCATCAAACCGGAGCACTGGACCCCGTTCGCGCCCAACGGCTTCAAGGGGATCGCCGTCGGGGCGGCGCTGATCTTCTTCGCCTACATCGGCTTCGACGCCGTCTCCACCGCGGCCGAGGAGACGCGTAACCCCCAGAAGGACGTGCCCAAGGGCATCCTCTGGTCGCTGGTCATCTGCACGGTGCTGTACATCGCCATCGCGCTGGTGCTCACGGGGATCATGCCGTGGCGGCAGCTCGGAGTGGCCGATCCGCTCGCCGCGGCGCTCGCGTTCATCCACCAGGACTGGATCGCCGGGATCATCGCCTTCGGCGCGGTGATGGCGATGACGTCGGTGCTGCTCGTCTTCCAGCTCGGCCAGCCGCGCATCTTCTTCTCGATGGCGCGGGACGGGCTCCTGCCGCCGTGGGCGGCGAAGCTGCACCCGCGCTTCAAGACGCCGCACGTCACGACGATCCTCACGGGCATCTTCGTGGCCCTCCCGGCGGCGTTCGCGAACATCAACGAGATGGTGGAGCTGACGAACATCGGCACGCTGTTCGCCTTCTTCCTCGTCTCGCTCGGCATCGTGGTCCTGCGCCGCACCGACCCCGGCCGCCCCCGGCCGTTCCGCACGCCGCTGGTGCCGTGGGTCCCCGTGCTGTGCATGGCGATGTGCATCTGGCTCATGATCAACCTGCCGCTGCGCACCTGGGTGCTGTTCGGCGCCTGGCTCGCCATCGGCCTCGTCATCTACTTCACTTACGGGGTCCGTCACAGCCGGCTGGCCGCGGCGGAGCGCGAGCCGTGAAGCTCCACACGAAGATCCTCCTGGGGCTCATCCTCGGCGCCGCGGCCGGCGTCGGGGCCAACATCGCCGCCGGCGGGCAGGTGGCCGAGGCGTCGCAGCTCATGCAGGCGAAGGTCTCCGCCGACTCCCTCGCGGCCGCGGTGCCCGCCACCGCCGTGTGGGTCGAACGCGCCAACACCTGGGTGATGGGGCCCGTGGGGCAGGTCTTCCTGCGGATGCTGTTCATGGTCGTCATCCCGCTCGTCTTCGCCTCGCTGACTCTGGGCGTGGCGGGGCTCGGCGACGTGCGGCACGTGGGGAAGGTCGGCTCGAAGACCATCACGTATTTCCTCGGCTCCACGGCGGTCGCGGCCGCCCTGGGACTCCTCCTGGTGAACGTCATCCAGCCGGGGGCGGGGCTCTCGCCGGAGGTGCGGGACGGCCTCCTCCGCACTTACGCCGGCGAGGCCTCCACCCGGATGGCGCAGGCCGAGACCTCGGCGTTCGGCATCAACACCTTCGTGAACATCGTGCCGCGCAACGTGGTGAAGGCGGCGGCCGATCTCGACATGCTGGGCGTCATCTTCTTCTCGCTCGTCTTCGGCGCCGCGCTGACGCTGATCCCGAAGGAGAAGGCCGAACCGGTCCTGAAGTTCCTGGACGGCCTCGGCGAGGCGGTCATCAGGATCATCGGGATGGCGATGACGCTGGCTCCTTACGGGGTCTTCGGCCTCATTTTCGTCGTCACCAGCCGGTTCGGCTTCGCGCTCCTCGAGCCGCTTGGTCTCTTCGTGATCACGGTGGCGGCCGGACTGCTCTTGCATATGGTCGTCAGCCTTTCGCTGTTCGTCCGGTTCCTGGCGGGCCTGAGCCCGTGGGTCTTCTTCAGCCGGGCCAAGGCATCACTGATCACCGCCTTCTCGACCAGTTCGTCGAGCGCGACCCTGCCGACGAACCTGGCGGTGGCCGAGCAGGAGCTGCGCGTGCCGGCGAAGGTCGCGGGATTCGTGATCCCACTCGGGGCCACGATGAACATGAACGGCACGTCGCTGTTCGAGGGCGTCGTCGTCCTGTTCCTGGCGCAGGTCTACGGCCTGAGCCTCTCGCTCCCGGCCCAGGCCATCGTCGTGACGCTCGCCGTGCTGACGGCGATCGGGGCCGCCGGCGTGCCCGGCGGGTCCATCCCCCTGCTGGTGCTGGTGCTCCAGACCGTGGGTGTGCCGGGCGAGTACATCGCGTTGGTCATCGGCGTGGACCGCCTCCTCGACATGATGCGCACGACGGTGAACGTCGCGGGTGACCTGGCGGCGGCCGCGATCGTGGCGCGGTGGGAAGGAGAGTGGCACCCCGGCCTCGTCACCAGCGAGGCCGCTGCGAGCGTCTGAAGAAACCGGCGCTTCGGGCGGTGCGTAGGGATGACCGATGATCGCGGTCCTCGCTGTGCTGCTCGCCACGCAGGACCCGCAGGCGCCGTCCGACGCCTACCGGGACCCCGGGTCCGCCCACATCGTCGCCTCCGCCCGCGCCCAGCGCGCCCGGGCCGAGCGCCTCGTCACCCGCTACCAGGCCACCGTGACCCAGCGCATCGGCGCCGGGCTGCGCGCCCTGCGGCGCGACCGCACGCTGTTCGGCCAGGAGCTGGCGGCGCGCATTGACTGGCGGCGCGACGGCCCGAGCCACCTCGAGGTGCTCGGCGCGCGCCAGCGCGTCCCCATCGCGACCCGCGGCGACGAGGTCCCCGAGGACCTCGACGACACCTTCGACTGGCTCGTCTTCGATCCCGCCTCCGACCTGCTGCGCTTCTTCGGCGACGACGCCGACGGCTTCGTGCACCCGCTCCGCCCGGGCGCGGAGCGCGACTACCGCTACGCCTCCGGCGACACGACGGTCATCAGCCTCCCCGGCGGCCGCACCATCCGGGTCGTCGAGCTGCGCCTCATCCCGCGGCGGGCCGAGTTCCGCCTGATGTCGGGCTCGCTCTGGTTCGACGCGGACACCTATGGGCTCGTGCGCGCCATCTGGACGCCCGCGCGGCCGTTCGACATCGAGCTCGACGGCGACAGCGGCGACGCGGACGATGTGCCGTTCTTCGTGAAGCCCGTCCGTGCGGAGGTGCGCTACATCACGCTGGAGTACGGGCTCTACGAGTCCCGCTGGTGGATGCCGCGCTACTTCGCGGTGGACGCGGAGGCGCAGGCGTCGGTGATGCGCATGCCGCTCCGCCTCGAGCGCACGTACGCGGACTACCGCGTGGAGAGCGGGAGCGAGCCGACACCGGGGGCGCGACGGCCGGCCGGCTCGTTCCGCTCGGAAGGTGCGTCGGACAGCGCCACCACCGACCGGGACAGCCTCGCCCGGGCGATCGCGGCGTGCGTGCAGGCGCGCGTGGACTCCGCGGAGGCGGCGGCGCGCGAGCGGGGGGAGCGCCGCGTGGAGGTCCGGATCGGCCGGTCACGCTTCCGACGCGAGTGCCGGATCGCGCTGCAACCCGACGCCGCCTGGCCCATCGAGGTGGTCGCGCTGGACACGGCGGCGCTGCTCCGCAGCCCGATGCTCGGCGAGCCGATCCTCCAGATGGGCGACGTGCTCTCGGAGCACGAGCTGGAGAACCTGGCGCAGGAGCTGGGCGCCCTCCCGCAGCGGCCGTGGCAGGCGGCGCTCCGGCTCCCATCCGGCGTCGGGTCGGTGCTGCGCCACGCGCGCTACAACCGCATCGAAGCGCTCTCCCTCGGCGTTGGTGCGGAGCTCGACCTCGGACGGCTCCGCCTCGATGCCGTCGGGCGTCTGGGTATCGCGGACCTGGAGCCGGGCGTCGAGGTGGGCCTGACGCGGCCGGCGTCCTGGGCGGGCTTCCGGCTCGCCGGCTACCGCCGCCTGGCGGCCGCTAACCCCGAGACCCGTCCGTTCGGGGTGATCAACTCCTTCAGCGCCCTGCTCCTGGGCCGCGACGACGGCGAGTACTTCCGGGCGCTGGGCGTCGAGCTGGCCGCGGCGCCGGCGCCGACGCGCGGCGACTGGTGGCGGGTGCGGACGTACGCCGAGCGCCAGCGGCCCGCCGACGTCGAGACGGACGCGAGCCTCCCGCGCGCCTGGGACGGCGGGTTCGCCTTCCGGCCGAACATCGTCGCGGAGGCCGCGGACCAGATCGGAGCCGTGCTGGCGCTCCGCGGCAGTCGGGCGCTCGGGCCCCACGTGGTGCTGGCCGGTGACGTCACGGTCGAGGGTTCGACGGGCACCTTCGACTTCGGGCGCTACGCCGTGTCGGTGCGCGCCACGCTGCCCCTCGGCGGCCCGGCCCTGGCCGTCGAAGCCGCCGCCGGGACGAGCA